>NZ_LJOQ01000064.1:0-36510 GCF_001672255.1 Anabaena sp. AL09 | reverse complement strand
TTAGCATTGAAAATCGTCGTTATGGCACTAGGCTTGAGGCAAGAGGCAAGAGTGAAGAGGGTTTGGGCGATTTTACTTTTCGTTACATATTTCGGTTTTTTTCCGTTCACCTACTTAATAACTAATAACTAATAACTAATAACAAACTATAATAAACCTTCCAGTTGACGACGAATACTGTCTAAATCAGAATTAACACTTTCTGGGGCAGATAGACTGGTAGGGAAGAAGTTTTTATCAGCATCCTCTATTTGCGCTTGGGCTTGCCAATCAGTTTGTTCCACGTTCGTTTCGGGTGGAATTGCTAATTCACTGTTTTCAGCCACAATTTCCCAAGTATAGCCAGTGCTTTCGCAAAATTCCTGAACATCATCAGCATTCATCATCTCCACTGTCGGGATAGCGAAGTCTTGAGCTTCTAACATTAAAGCAAAACGGGTGGCATCGTCCTCTGATTCAAACATGAGGATTTTATTGCCTTCTAAACCTTGGGCATTGCTAATCCGAATGCTGTGAATTCCTTCATTATCAGTACCAGCATTGAAAATCAGTACAAAAACACGCATTATCCATCCTTTGATTGATTAGTTCTCTAATTTATTTTAAAGTTCTAGGTTGTGCATTCGGGAAAATCTCTGATAATTTTTGTGTGATTGCGGGAAATCAGGCATAGACCAAAAGATATAGTTCTCCAATTTTGCCAAAAACCTAGCTGTAATTTTTGCCATCATCCGGCTATACTCTAATAGACATCTGGTGAAAACTAAATACGCGTGATCTGAAACCCCTGTAAAGACATTCCATGGGTAGGGATTCTCGGCTCTACAATCTTTACCGGATATGTCTAGTAGTTAAACGTAAAATTATGTCAAAATTAGTATTTTGTATTCTTCCAGATATCTGGTAATCCAAGAGTGAAAACCTATGTCTAACTCTCCTAGTCAAAATTCTCGCCCCGCTGATTCTGGGCTTAGGCTTCTATGGTTAATGATATTGAACCGTAGTTGTTTAGGTGTAGGTGCTTTGCTATTGATAGGAATTATTTTCAGTATTTGGCGATTGCAGAATTTTGTTTACCAGGAACTAGTACCATTAGCTACCCAAAGTCTGACTACTACTCTCAACCGTCCGGTAAAACTGGGAGCAGTTCAGTCCTTTTCTCTGACTGGCGTTCAGTTTGCCGCTTCTGAGATTCCCGCTACAGCCACAGATCCAGATAGGGCAAATGTCAAAGCAGTAGATGTAGGTTTTGATATTTGGAAGTTAGTTATTAACCGCAATCTCCGATTGGATGTAACTTTAATTAATCCAGATGTTTATGTTCAACAAGATCCCCAAGCCCGCTGGTTAACGACTACTATCACCCCAGCTACTGGTAAGGGATTGATTAAAACTGATTTGGATAAGTTACGGTTTCGGGATGCAAATTTGGTATTAGTACCGAGAAAAATGGGGGGAGATTTTTCTTTACAAGTTCCTGTAAAATTTTCTGGGATTAATGGAACTGCTCAACTCTTAAATCAAAATAAACTAATTAAATTAGACTTGGCTGCTCAGGCAGTAAGTGGGGGTGATATTTCCATTGTCGGAGATTTAATTCCTCAGAAAGTTTTAGCAGGGGATTTTCGAGTGCGGGGGCAAAATCTCCTGTCCGCAGATATTACTCGGCTTGTAACTTTACCACTGACTTTACAAAGTGGGAGAGTAAATGGTGATTTGCGAATTAAGGTAACACCAAAGCAGAAAACCTTACTCTATGGCAATGCTATGATAGAAGGGGTAACACTACAAATCGCAAAAATCCCCGAATTATTCAATCATAGTCAGGGAAATCTCATTTTTGATGGACTGGTAATTAAATTAGATAATATAGTCACAAACTACGGACAAATCCCGTTCACAACATCGGGGACTATTGATCAACAAGCAGGGTTTAATTTAAAAGCACGTGTGAATGCGGTAAGTTTGGCCAATGCTCAAGCAACTTTAAAGGTAAAGTTACCATTTCCTGTGAGTGGTATAGCTCAAGCCGATTTGCAGCTAATGGGAGCAACTACTAAACCAGTGCTATCTGGTAATGTGAGGACGTTGAAAACTGCCCGAATTGATCAAGTTGATTTTGGGAAAGTTAGTAGTAAATTTGAGCTTATTAGTAGTAAATCTCTCCTGAGAATTACGGATATTCAAGGCAAAACTACCTATGGGGGTGAGGTTAAAGGCGGGGGAATTATTAAACTTGGTCAAGTATCTGCACTGAATTTTCAACTCCGAGCGGAAAATATGCCAGGGGATGCGATCGCTCAAGTATATAATATCAAAACAGGATTCCCCATTGGCATGATCACAGCCACCGCAGAAATAAAAGGTGTAGCTGATAATACCCACACTTTCGTTAAATGGCAAGCTCCTCAAGCCCAATATCCAGTAACAGGAACAAGTATTATTAATCCTGACCGCACAGTTTCTTTTCGTGATGTAGTTGCAACTGTTGGTGGAGGTGTAGTGAATGGTAGTGGTATTTATAGTCATGATAGCAAGCGTTGGCAAGCTTCGGCTCAATCTAGCAAGATTAAATTAACATCTTTTGTTGACCAAAAACAGCAGGAAAATATTTCTCTAGCTGGGGTAGAATTTAACGGTAATTTGCAATTATCAGGAAATTCTTCACCATTTCAAATAGAGACGATTATTCCTAAAAATGCCAATATCAACATTGCTGGTGGCACAGTTAATATTTCGCAAATTAAGTTACAAGACCAAAATTTTACAACTTTATTAGTTGGGAAAGATTTACGTTTAGGAACAATTTTAAAACAGGCTAACCCAATTTTAAATAATCTCCTCGCAGGTAATTTCACTATTGTCGGTAATAGGGAAAATTTTAACCTCAAAACCTTTGCTGGAACAGGTGAAGGATTCCTCTCTGTTGGTGGAGGGAGAATTAAAGCTGCTAATATTCAAGTTGCAGAAGGTCGCTATCAGGCGAAAATTCAAGCGGAAAATGTCCCCCTGACAAAGTTAGCATCTGTACCACCACAATTCCAAGGAAATATAGCCGGTCAGTTGCAAGTAACTGGTTCGGTCGAGTCGTTCCAACCAGAAACTATTCAAGGGGAGGGAAAAGGCAGTTTGAAATTACCCAGTGGTACAGTTACAGCCTCTTCTATTCAACTTAATAATGGTAATTATCAAGCATTGTTGGCTACTTCAGGGTTACAATTAAACCCTTTCAATCAGCAGTTAAAAGGACAGTTGGGAGGAAAGTTGCAAGTATCGGGAAATGTGACTGCTTCTAAATTAGCAGATGTGGCTGCTGTTGGTCAGGTGCGCTTTAGTCAAGGTTTACAAGGTTTTGATTCACCTATTCAAGCTGATATCGGGTGGAATGGAGAAAAGCTAACTGTTGATAGTTTCAATAATGCTAACTTTCAAGCTAAGGGTTATTTATTAGCTAATGCTAAGAAAGCAGGTATCCCAGAAATTACGCAATTAAATTTTAATGTTCAGGCAAAAAATTATAGTCTGCAACGGTTGCCAGTGCAACTACCTGATACTGCGGATATTGCTGGCAACTTAGATTTTAGCGGACAAGTGACAGGAAAACCCACTGCACCAAATATTATAGGTAAGTTGGGGTTACGGAATTTCAAAGTTCAGGAATTTGCTTTTGAACCATTATTGACTGGTAATGTGAATTCTGGATCAGGACAGGGGTTAAGTTTAGATGTTGCAGGTGTAAAGGAACGGATAGCAATTAATTTAGATGGTAACAATCGCCCCAAATCGTTTTTAGTTCAGTGGCAACAAGCATTGCTATCAGGTGCAGCAACGGGATCTGACTGGGGTGTGAATGTGGCCAATTTCCCATTGAAAGCTTTAAATATAGCTGTACCAGCGAATACTCCTTTAAGTCCGGGAGGAGTGAGAGGATTATTAACAGCAAATTTGCAAATTAATTCGCAGACATTAGCCACAGCAGGAAATATAGCCATTGAAAAACCCGAACTTGGCCGGATTAAAGGCGATCGCTTTAGGACACAACTGCGCTATGATAACAATACATTCGTCCTTAATGATAGCGAACTTCGCAAAGGTGAAAGCAGATATAGCTTTGATGCCAATATCAAACCGTGGGCAAAAAAACCGCAACTGCGAGCAAAAATCAACATTGAAAAAGGCAACATTCAAGACTTTTTGAATGCGGCTCAAATCTTTGACATGGAAGACTTCCAACGTGGTTTAAAAGCACCGACTTACGGCAAGTCTGCGGACTTAACCACCAACTCCCAAGGATTACCTTTAGAGTCTCTATTGACCCAAATCCAACGGTTATCAGAAATTGATACCCTACTAACTACCCAACAACAACAACGGTCTACGGCTAAACCTATCCCAGATTTAAGAGACTTAAAGGGGATTTTGAATGGGAATATTTTTATTAATACTGCCACAACGGACGAACCCAGGATAAAATTTAACCTCCAAGGAGAAAACTTCACCTGGGGTAAATCAACAGAACCAAGCCGCTTTTATCGTGCGGAACAAGTCATAGCTAAAGGTAGTTTTGAAGAAGGAATTTTCCGGTTCCGACCTTTACGAATTCAATCTCAGCAAAAAATAATTGCCTTTACAGGTAACATTGGTGGTCAGGCACAATCAGGTCAATTGAAAATCGAAAACTTTCCCATTCAGCGACTAAATAATTTGGTGAAACTGCCACTGGGAATTGGCGGTAAGCTGAATATTACCGCAGCAATAGCTGGAAGTATTATCAATCCTCAAGCTAGAGGAGAATTAAACATTACAGAAGGAACAATTGATCAGAAATCAGTGGAATCAGCTAATACTAGTTTCAGTTATGCTGACGGACGTTTAAACTTTGGTAGTCAGGTAACGGGAGTGGGAGTAGGGACTGAACCTGCAAATATTAATGGTAGTATTCCCTATACTTTGCCCTTTGCTTCTGAAAAATCAAACAGTAATCAAATTACCTTAGATATCAATGTCAAAAATGAAGGTTTAACAATTCTCAATCTGTTTACTAATGAGATCTCTTTTGAAAAAGGACAAGGGGAATTAGATTTAAAAGTTCGGGGAACTCAACAACAACCTTTCGTTAAAGGAACTGCTTCTCTCGATAATGCTACTTTTAGATCCTCAGCCTTACCAGGAAAATTAACCAATGTGAATGGTAAAGCAATTTTTGATTTAACCCGTGTGTTTATAAAAAGTCTCGAAGGTAAATTTAGTGATGGTAATATTCAAGCTGCTGGAGAATTGCCAATTTTTAATAGTCGAGATACCAAAATAGATGTGCCGCTAATTGTGACCTTAAAACAATTAGTTTTAAATCTCAAGGGGTTATATCAAGGAGGTGCTAATGGTAATTTAGAAATTACTGGTTCTGTTCTGAAACCAATAATTGGCGGTAATATAGAATTATTTGATGGTCAAGTATTGTTAACAGAATCTCCAGATGAGAATTCAGCAGCTAATAAAATTGGCAACCAAAACAAACCAGATCCAGAAAATAAAATTACTAGGTTAAATAATTTAGGATTAAAATTAGGTAGAAATATCCAAATTGTCAAATCACCAGTTTTTAAATTTCAAGCTTCTGGAGATCTAATTGTTAACGGTTCTTTAGTTGAACCGATACCAGAAGGAACTATTAAGTTAAATAAAGGTGCAGTAAATTTGTTTACTACCCAATTAAATTTAGCAAAAGGTCATGAACACACCGCTACTTTTAGCCCTCGTCAACCCCGTGATCCTAATTTGGATATTCGGCTATTTGCGAAGATTCTAGATATAACTCAAAATAGTGATATTAGCAGACAAGGTTCTACAGGTTTAGCCGGGTTGGAGACAGTCCGAGTTGAAGCCAGTATTAATGGTTTAGCTAGTCTAATTAATGATAACTTACAACTAAAAAGTAATCCTTCTCGTTCACAAACACAAATTGTCACTTTGTTAGGAGGTGGACTTATTGACAATCAAGGACGTAGTGACAGTAATCTGGGTTTAATTAATATTGCTAGTTCGGCTGTTTTCAGTAATTTCCAAGGTGCATTTAATGAAATTGGTGATGCTTTTGGTTTAAGTGAATTGCGGATATTTCCGACTATTGTTTCGGAAAGACCAGCAGCGGGAAAAAATAACTCATCTTTAGAATTAGCTTTAGAAGCCGGAATTGATATTTCTCCGAAATTTTCCCTTTCTACTATTAAGATATTAACAGCAAATGATCCTTTGCAATGGGGGATTAATTACCGGATAAATAATCAATTTCGTCTTCGTTCTTCCACTAATTTAACTGATGATACCCGGGCTGTAATTGAGTTTGAACGGAAGTTTTAAAAAATTGATCATTGATCATTGATCATTACCAATAATCACAAGTAATATCTAACAGTTGTGACAATACGACTCTTTTTTGCTCGTAAAGCAGTCTTCAAAAACAAAGTTGTTTGGTTATGTAAAATACTATCCCACCAATTTCGAGGGACAAAAACGGGAATAATGATAGTTGTGAAAACACCTGGGTGACTTTCCTGGAACTGACCAATAAAATCTACAATTGGCTCAATTACTGAACGATAAGGAGAATCAATAATTTCCAAAGGAATATCGGATTCTAGATTCTGCCATTTTTCTTGGAGTTTTTGCCGATCTGTGGAACCAATATCTACGTGAACAGCGACAATTTCATCTGCAATTGTCCGCGCATAGTCTAAAGCTTCTACTGTTCCTCGGTTTAGCTGTCCTACGACAACTACCGCCGGGTGGGTGATAATTTCTGGCTTGGGAACGGAGATTTGACACTCTCAGGGCTAAAGCCGCTGAGATTCTTGGTTCAACGAGTCCACTTAACTTAGAACCCTTGCGGTATCTAAGCCAGAGGTGGTTCTCTCCCCAAGCGTTAACTTTCCCTCTGCCCTAAGGTAGTTGCATTACTGCAAATTTTGCTTGAGTTTAAATTCTGTGTTGTCTAGCTCCCATGAAGATTTTACCTATTCCTGGGTAGGAAACTAAAACTATGGAATAGAACCCCATATCCTCAATTGTCAAGGTACAGAAAAGCTGTTAGGCAGTTAGGTTTTTATACAGGTTGATTACCATTCCTGTTGTGAATAGTATAACATCATCAAATACAAAGGCGATAAACCTTTGCTCATTTTAACCAATCTTTACAAAAAGAAAAACTCTATGCGGTTAAAACCGCACGAGTCGCTTATATCTCAGGTCTAAAGACACTGAGTTTTACGCTTACCGGATATCTCTATAACTCCGGGGTGCTAACTCCTGAATACTAAGACGTTGAGCTACATATTGATAATGTTGATGAATAACTGCAAATAAAGTCACTACTAAGGGAATTGCTACCACTACTAACCAAGCACCTAAGAGGAACTTAGTAGAAATTATGACTAATAATACTATTAAGGTAGCAAATGCTCCTAAAGCATTCATAATTGCACTGGCACGCCAATTTCTGGTTTGTCCTTGAAACCAGTGACGAACCATACCAGCTTGGGAAAGGGTAAAGGAAGTGAATACACCAACTGCGTAGAGAGGGATAATGGCGTTAACTTGACCTTTGAAGATAATGGCTAAAATTCCTGCACAGGTACTAAGGAGAATAATCCCGTTAGAGTAGACCAAGCGATCGCCTAATAGAGACAATTGGCGGGGTAAAAATCCATCTCTGGCTAAAAAATAACACAGTCTGGGAAAATCTGCATAACTGGTATTAGCAGCTAACATCAAAACCAACAGGGTAACAACTTGCAGGAAATAGTAAACAGGCCCTGTTCCCAAAATTGCTCTCCCCAAAAGAGAAACTACTGTTGACAACTAACTACTGAAGCACTTCTTAAACCTTGAATGGTGGAAATTACTTGGTTGGCAACTTGATCAATTTCCTCAACTGTATTAAATCTCCCCATCCCAAATCGCATGGAAGCATAAGCTAATTTATCCGAATGTCCCAATGCTTTCAACACATAGGAAGGGGCAACATTATTAGAAGAACAAGCAGAACCCGAAGATACAGCTACTGTTGATTGTAACCCTAAAGAAAGTGCTGCACCATCTACACCTTCCACACTAATATTTAAGTTTCCTGCTAATCGGTTTTGAGGATGTCCGTTTACATGAATTCCCCCGACAGTAGATAACTGTTGCCACAATCTTGCTCTTAATGCTGTTAATCGTTGATTTTCGGTTTCTTGTTCTGAATCAGCAATTTCTACAGCTTTACCAAAACCGACAATTTGCGGTGTGTATAAAGTCCCAGAACGCATTCCTCTTTCATGTCCTCCCCCATGTTGTTGGGAAGCAAGTTTAACTCTAGGGTTACGTCTGCGGACATATAAAGCCCCAATTCCCTTTGGTCCATAGACTTTATGGGCTGTGAGAGACATTAAATCAATATTCATCTCTTCTACATCTAAAGGGATTTTACCAATAGCTTGGGCTGCGTCTGTGTGCAAAATAATTTGCCTTTGACGGCACATTTCTCCAATTTCAGCTATTGGTTGTAAAACCCCAATTTCATTATTTGCAGCCATTACAGATACTAAAATTGTATCATGACGCAAAGCTTTTGCTAACTGATTTAAATCAATTAGTCCATCTTTTTGTACTGGCAAAATTGTAATATCAAAACCAAGACTTTTTAAATATTCGCAAGGATCTAAAACTGCTTTATGTTCCGTGGCAATAGTCACAATATGCTGACCTTTTTGGAAATAAGCTTCAGCAATACCTTTAATAGCTAAATTATTTGCTTCCGTTGCACCACTGGTAAAAACAATTTCTTCAGGGGTAGCGTTAATTGCTTTTGCTAAAATTTCCCGTGTTTGTCTAACAGCAGCTTCCGATTCCCAACCGTAAATATGGCTAATACTCGCCGCATTACCAAACTTTTCGGTAAAATAGGGAATCATAGCAGCCATTACCCTTTCATCAACGGGGGTAGTAGCATGACAATCGAGATAGATAGGACGACTGGACATAATTAATTCAGAGTTAATTCAAAATTTGACTTAGTTTTTTTAAGATTCGGAAAACTTGATAAAGTTCGTTTTCTCGACGATACAAAGTAAATCTTTCTGACAAAGCATATCTAGGTTGATCTTTTTGCAGCAGTTTGATAAATTGAAAATCTTCTCCATTAATGACTAATGAATATACAGGATAATCAGGATGAGGATTAGCCAGCATATAAGTAAGTGCTTGAGGTATGGCTTGTGCAAGGGAAAAAGCAGTTTTTTTAGATTCAATTACCAATAACCATAATTGTTGCTGGATAATTAAAACATCAATTCTGCCTCTGATAAGTTCTTCTGCATCTTCGACGGCAATTTCTATTGATGATTCACTTCTAATAAAGAAAGGTTCATCATAAAATCCAGCTAAACTGAGTAAGGGAGATAAAACAACTAACTTTACGGTTTCTTCTGATAAAGGAGGATGTTTAACCAATCGGAGAAAATGAAATTTTACTCTGTCTAGATATTGCTTTTCTAAATCAGAAATTTCTGGCAAATGTTCCCACCATTCAGGAAAGAACGCTTCACTGTCGGTTTGTTCTAAACTAAATCTTTCTTCTAAATAGGCAATGCCTATATTTTGTGCTTGGATGAACTGAACCATAATACAAATAATAGGATGTCAGGAGTCAGGAGTCAGGAGTCAGGAGTCAGGAGTCAGGAGTTAGGAGGTAGAATTGTTGAGAATAGCTTTTGCATAACTATCTAATAATCTACTAACTTCTTGTAGTTTTAACATTGATTCTGATGTATTAGCATATCCTAAATCTTTTGTGAGAATAAGATAGTATCTACATTCTTCCAGAGAAGCTTGTGCAATATTCATAAATCTTACTTTATCTAAATCTCCTTTTTTCTTAAAGCCCTCAGCGATATTTGCAGGAATAGAAATTGATGCGCGTCTAAATTGAGAAGCGAGTCCATATATTTCGGATTTAGGAAAATTCCCAGTTATCTGATATACTTCTAACACAAATTGATGTGCTTTTTGCCAAACTATTAAATCTTCAAATGTTCTCGCAGGTTGCATTTATTCTAACTCCTGACTCCTAACTCCTGACTCCTGTTCGATAAAAGTTTAAATAGCTGCTAATTCCTTGATTTTTTTAAGTACAGCTTCAGCATGACCTTTTGTTTTGACATTCGGCCAAGCGTAGGCGATGCTTTTATTAGGTGAAATCAGGAAGGTTGAACGAGCAACCCCCATATATTCTTTACCCATAAACTTCTTTAAACGCCATGCACCATAAGCTTCTATTAATTGATGTTCAGGATCAGTTAATAGGGTAATTGATAAATTATGTTTGTCAATAAATTTACAATGAGATGTGGCAGAGTCGGGACTAACGCCGATAATTTTCGCGCCTACTGTGGTAAATTCTGAGAATAATTCTGTAAAGTCTTGAGCTTCTGTGGTGCAGCCAGGTGTATTATCTTTAGGGTAAAAATAGAGAACTAGCCACTGATTTAGATCAGCAATATTAACTAAATTATTGTTTTGGTCTGGGGTCGAAAAATCTGGTGCAGGTTGGCCAATTTGGGGAATATTGCTCATATATTAAAGGGTGATAAATTGGGAATAGATGAAAATTATAGTGAAATTAGGCACTCACACTGGATTCAATTTCTCGTCTGCGAGGAACATCATAAACCATAAAATCATGAGCCATAATTGTTTTCGGAAAAATTGCTTTTGCTTCTTTAAGTAAGTCTTTTAATTCAATGGTATTACCTGGAGCATAGCGGGGGCTAAAATGTGTCATAATCAGTTTGCGAACTCCGGCAATGTATGCTGTTTGCGCTGCCATTGTGGTTGTAGAATGTAACCGCTGGAAAGCCATTTCTGAATCTTGATGAGCAAACGTTGCTTCATGAATTAACACATCTGCATCCTGTGCTAATTGTACTGCACCATCACAATAAACTGTATCTGTACAATAGGCAATTTTCCGACCAATTTCTGTGGGACCACATAATTCACTGCCATTAATTACTCTTCCGTCTTCCAGGGTGACTGTTTCACCGCGCTTGAGTTGTCCATAAATTGGACCTGAAGGAATTTCTAAGGCTTTGGCTTTGTCTATATCAAAGCGTCCGGTTCTATCTTTTTCTGCTACTCGGTAGCCAAAAGCAGGAATGCGGTGATGTAAAAGACTACAGCTAACTGTAAATTCATCATCTTCATAAACTACCCCCGACTGCACAGTATGCACTTTAATGGGGTAAGAAAAATGGGTATGAGAGTAACGGGAAGCGGCTTGTAGGTATTCGTTTAATCCCGATGGACCATAAATATCAATTTTGTCTACATTACCTGCTAAACCGCAACTGGCAAGCAATCCCATTAAGCCAAAAATATGATCACCGTGCATATGGGTGACAAAAATTCGGGATAGTTGGCTAACTTTTAAATCACTCCGCAAAATTTGATGCTGAGTTCCTTCCCCACAGTCAAATAACCACAATTCTGCTCGTTGTGGTAACCTCAGTGCCACGCTGGAAACGTTGCGTGATCTTGTAGGTACACCGGAACTAGTCCCTAAAAATGTAATCTGCACGGCGTTTTTTAGCTGTCCTTTTGCTCAATATAGTTGTTGATTCTCTATCTTGGCACAGTATTGGCACAGTCAGCTATTTGAGAAAAAGTAAAATATCAAGATTTTCTAATTTTCCTAGTTTTTATTGCCACCAAAAAGAATTTGCTAAAGGCCAAGATAATTCACAAAGAGTACCTTGAGGATAAAGGGAAACTCGCCTAAATTTACCTTTAATTTGTTGGGCTAAATTTTTAAATTGTTTTGTTCCCCAACCTTCTTTTGATGAGTTAATTCCTAAACCATTATCCATAATGCTCAGAGTAGCATATTCTTTAGAAGCAGAATAAGTAACTTTCAAACAGGTGATTCCTGTAGCGTGTTTACCAACATTACATAAGGCTTCTTCTAAGAATCTGCAAAGTCTGCGCTTATTTTCAATACTCAAATTGCTTTCATTAATAGTTTCAAAATTGTGAATTTTTAGTTTCAGGGTTTTAAAGCCAGGAAAATCTCGTTCTAAGGTGTGGCTATAAACTTGATAAAGGATTTCAGGTAAAGGGTTTTGCAAATCTATGACTAGACTATTTCCTAGATAAAGGCTAGTATCTTGATTAAGAGTTTCTTGTTGCCAAAAATTAGATATTCCTCGTAATTCTTGATTTAGTTCTTCAAGTTCTTTTTCTATTAAAGGTAGCAAGTTATTAATTGGTAATTCTTGCCCTTTAACTAGCTTTAAAACTCTAGCCAGACTTTGTAATGGTCCATTATGAATTGTTTCAAATTTAGTTTCAATCATGTTTTGGCGAGATTTAATCCCAGCTTTAATTGTTTGGTGATATTGATATAAAGCTATGATACTGATGCAATTAATAACCATCAAAAAAATTGCTGGTATTAAGGCAACTGACGAATTCCTAGTTAACAAAAAATGACTAATCAAGACTAGACTCAAAATAGTCATGATATTTTCTGATAACTTTTCTCCATAACCAAAATAATTTTCTGGTTGTAGTTTTTTCCAAATTTGAGTTTGCATAAGCTTTTATCTCACTCTCAAAACCTTAATTATGGAAAACAAATTATTGATTTTACTAACTTTATTTGTTTGTTAGTTGATTAATCAATTAATCCTTCAGATCTAGCTTTAATTTCTGTTTGAATGCGAATATTTTTGCCTGCTTCTGGATAAATATTTAAAGCGTCCTGTAATTTACTCCAATAATGACGCACCATGCGTTCAGAAATGCACATATTTTCAGCAATTGCTTTATCTTGTAATCCTGCTTCAAAGGCTAAGTTTAGAACCTTTAACCACTCCGTTTTCACATCTAAACCCGAATGAATTCCTTTAATATCTTTTGTGTGAGTTAATCC
This sequence comes from Anabaena sp. AL09, assembly GCF_001672255.1. NCBI lineage: Bacteria > Bacillati > Cyanobacteriota > Cyanophyceae > Nostocales > Nostocaceae > Anabaena > Anabaena sp. AL09. The sequence continues at coordinate 23,543 of NZ_LJOQ01000064.1, read as the reverse complement.
TTGTAATGCCCAATCAACCCTAGTTAACATTTCTTGGCTAGAAAGACTTTTATCAACAATAGTAAAGCCTCCCTTGTGATTATCAATATAAGGACGAATGCGGATTAATGTCCTGACATGGGCGCTTTGAATAACAAGATTTAAATGGGAATAATTTTCCATTAAAACCTTCAAAAGTTGAATACCTGTATCAACCCTCGCTATCATTTCCGGTTTTTCTGGTATGGAAAGATCCATAACTACTAGGTCAGGTTGGTAACTAATAACTTGCTCAAAAGCATAACTAGCATTTGTAGCCGAATTAAATTCAGCACTAGGATAGTTTTTCCTTAATATTTCGACTGTTCCATTTAAAACTGATTCGTGATCATCAATAACGATGAATTTTAAAATTGTTTTTTCCGATGAAACTTGTTGCATATCCAATAATTGTCCCAATAGGTATACTCCTGATAAGTCTTGATTCCTATCTCATACCATTAATTACTTTTTTCTAGATTCTCTTAGTTATAACTTATTGTCTATGGGGGGTGTCACGCTAATTCCATGAAATTTATTAGAAAATACTGAGATTATGAAGTTGATGTATGATCATAATAAATATGTTTATTTAACAATAATTTAGGTTTAATCAGAGTTGTAACAGATATATTGCCTGGTACTATAGGAGATATTAAGTAATAGAAAATACTTACCAATAAAAGTGCCAGATTGACATAAGGTTTTTGTGAAAGGAGGAGCATTTATCTGGCATTAAAAACTTAAAGCTATTGTAAAGATGTTCTAATTCTGGTAAATGGGAATAAAAAATACGAACAACCAGATCCCCGACTTCTCTAAGAAGTCGGGGATCTGCACGCTATCACAACTCAAATAGGATTGCTACACTTAATTGCTACTCATAAATCAGTAATTAATCTGGCTTTTCTCAACATAAATTGTAATGCTGTTTCTTCCTTAGAAATAATTTCGGCTGTAGCGTTCATTCCTGATTGCAGTAGACACTGACGACCATTATTTCCAAATGAGTAGCTTTCCGGTTGAATTGTGGCTTCAAAATAGCTAATACCAGAAGAATTCGTAGTATTTGGATCTTTGTTTTGAGGTGTAATTGCATCTGGAGCGATGTTTTTAACAATCCCTTTCGCAGTTCCATAATCAGGATAGGGACAAGCATCAACACGAAGTTGGACTTTTTGATTAATCGCAATTTTGTTAATTTCTGCTGTGGGAATCATGGCTTTAATTACTAAAGGAGCATTATTAGGAACAACTTCAGCAATAGATTCACCAGCCCGCACAAATTGACCAGAATTGCGTAAATTTAGTTTAAATATGATCCCATTACTTGTGGAAAGAATAATACTGTTTTTGCGTTGATTTTCGAGTTGTTGAAGTTCTTTTTGTGATTGTTTAATTTGAGTTTGTATTTCTAATAATCGCTGAATTAAGATTTCTCTTTCTTTATTTAAAACTGCTATATTGGCTTCACCTTTGGCAATTTCTTGAGCAATACGTTGTTCTGCCATTTTCATCATGGCTGTAGTGGGATTAATGGCAGCTTTATTAGATTTAATTTTTATTTGAGCGATATCAACAGCTTTTTTTGCCGATTCTAATGTTAAACTTATTTGTTTGACAACTAGCTGTTTTTGCTCAAATTCTCGGTTGCCAATTGCACCAATTTTTGATAATTTCTCATAACGATCCCGATCTACTTTGGCAAACTCTAAATCAACTTCAGCCTTTTCTAAATCTACTAATTCTTTTTCAATATTTACCTCCGCTGTCATTAATTCATTTTCGGTATTAATTCTTCGTTCTTGATATTCTCTTTGATTTCTTAACAAATCCTCTCTAGCAGCAGCGATAATTCTTTCTACGACTCTTTTTTCGGACATTATTTGATTATTTAAAATCCCATTTTGAGCATAAATTTGCATTATTTGTAATTTACTTTGTTTGATACCTTCTTCTAATTGGCTTTTCTTAATTAGCAATTGATCAGTATCTAAGATAGCAATTATTTCCCCTTGCTTAACAATTTGATTTTCTTTGACTAAAATACTTTTAATAGTCCCTTCTATCTTGGGTTGGACTACACGAGTTTCACCTATGGGACGAACAAGAGCAGCAGCTTTGATTGTTACATTATATTTTACCCATGAGGATAAAGCAATACTAGCAATAACAGTCCCAATCAGAAATACACCTGCTAAGGATGTCCACCGATTTATAGGTGGAAGTGAATTATCATTGTCACTGAGAGAATCGAATTCTTGATTATGAGTGTAAAGCATAATTATCAAAAGCAATAAATAATAATAACTAAGGAATTACAAAATCTAAATGGTCTCCTGTTTTGCTACGTAAATCTTCCAAAGAACCTACTAATTTTAACCTACCTTTATCTATTAAAACAATCCAATCAGCCCGATTAATTACCTTGGGCCTATGAGTAATTAAAATCGTTGTTTTTCCTTGACGATGTTGAAAGAGTTGGTCTAAAACTTGGGCTTCACTCACTGGATCTAGTCCACCAGTAGATTCATCTAAAATGAGAATTGCTGGATCTGTAACAATGGCTCTAGCTATGGCTAATCTTTGTCTTTGTCCACCAGAAATATTAGCACCAAATTCACCTAAAATAGTTTGATATGTCTCAGGTAACTTACTTATAAATTCATCAGCACCAGAAATTTTACAAGCTTGAACAATCTGCTCAAAACTAACATAAGGCGCTCCTAATCGGAAATTATCAATAATAGAACGATTCCAAAAATGAGCATCTTGAGGAACAAGAACTATTTGTTGACGGAGACATTCTAAAGAAAGGTCTTGGAGATTATAAATCCCAATCTGGATATTACCAGATTGCAATTGATATAAACTAGAAATTAATTTAGCTAAGGTGCTTTTACCACAGCCAGATTTACCAATTAGAGCAATATTCTTACCTCCAGGAATCGTTAAAGAAAAATCTTCTAATAAATCAATTCGACCAGGATAATGAAAGGTTAAATTTGTACAAATAATATTAGCATTACTAGAGATTTCTACAAATGGCTTTTTACTATTATCTTCTTCTTCTGGAGTAGCATCAATAACTTCTGTCAGCCTTCGAGTAGCAGTTTTAGCCCGGGTAAATTCATCAACAAAATTAATAACTGTACTAATTAAAGATATAAAATTACCATTCATTGAATTAAATGCTAGTAATTGCCCAACACTGATATTTTCAGCCGGGTTAATTACTAAATAGCCACCAAACCAGAGTAAAACTACGCCACCAATACCAGAAACAAAACCTGAGAAGGTATTATTAATAATTCCAATTTGCATCGTCTGAAATGTTAGCCTAGCTAGACGATTAAAACGATTTTGTAATTCATCCCAAAATTGTCTTCTTGATGCGGTTGTTTTGAGAGTTAATGCACCTTTAAAGGTTTCCACTAAAACCCCTTGGGTTTCCGCTTCTGTAATTAAGAGTTCATTAGTTTTTTGTTGTAATGTGGGCTGGAAAATAAAGGTAGACGTGGTCATGACCACAGAAATTACTAAAGCTACCAAGGTAAGTTTCCAGCTATAGAAAAACATGAAACCCAAGGAAATTATGGCAATAAAAAATTGACTGGGTAACCCAATAACAACTTGAGCAATTAATTGATTAATCTGGTCAATGTCTCGCAGCCGACTAACAACTTCACCACTGCGACGAGTTTCATAATAAGTTAATGGTAAACGCAGAATTTGCCGCCCAAATTCCAAAACTAGACCTAATTGCATTCGTTGAGCAAAATGAGCAATTAAGTGAGACTGGACAAACGAAAGGCTAGTAGAAATAATATTCATAACTACTACAGCAATGACTACTGTAGTTAATAATTTTATGTCACCTCTAACTAATACATCATCGGTGAGAATTTGCAGCAGAAAAGGAGAAGTTAAAGACAGTAAACCCAATACTAAATTAAGAGGTAAAGCTTGGAATAAAATACCACGATAAATCCAAACTCGTCGGAAGAAACGCCAAAAACCACCTTCTTTATCTTGCTTTTGAGCAAAAAACCGAAGGGGGTCTGGTTCTAATAATAATAATAACCAATCTGTCCAAGCTGCTTTTATATCTTCTTTAGAAAGATAACGCATTCCCACTGCGGGATCTGCAATCAGAAATTTTTTACCTTTTTTACCATATAAAATCACCCAATGATTGCCTTTCCAATGAATAATCGCGGGTAAAGGTGCTTCATTAATTTTATCTAATATTTCTGGAGAAGTTTTCACTGGATTGGCTTTAAAACCCAGAATTTCTGCTCCTCTTTTTAATCCTAATAAAGTAGTTCCAAATTGTCCTGTTCCGACGGCTTCCCGAATATGACTAATGGTAAATGTTTGACCGTAATATTTGGCAATTGCCGCTAAACAAGCTGCACCACAGTCTTCTTCACTATGCTGTTTAACAAATTGGTATTTCATTAGCAATTAACCATATAAGGTTGGAAAAATAAGCCAATTTATTTGTTATTAAATTGATTTTTTATATTTATTTAATTGGTGTAAAATCTTGGCGAATACAGCACTTTGCCTAAGAATTATGTACAATATTTAAGGAGACAAATTGAACAATTAAGGTAAGAATTCAGGTGAGATGATAAGATCCCCGACTTCTTTTATTTATTGTGTCCATAAATTATAAATTTATGTCAGAAGTCGGGAATATTGGTATGAACGAGTGCTGTATGATCTAAATAGTGGAAGATAAAATGAAGTGATTGTGATTTTGTTTCTGTGCTAAAAAAAACTAAATGGTTTTGCGAATAAGCTACCACCTCGTCTGCGGTTATTGCGACGACTTCCACCTCCTCCACCAAACAATGAAGATAAAATAAAGGTTGTTTGAGAAAATTGATATTCAGTTTCGTTTCTCACAGATCCGCTAGAATTTCCTTGAGAAATATTCATTTCACTACTTCCCCTAGTGTATACATTCGTATTTTGGTAGAACATATAAAACATTCCCCCAGATACAGACTCCTGTTGCTTTTCTGATATACCTATAAATAGGTTGGAGTTTTGGTTTTTTATATAATCCAACATGGTAAAACCTCCTGCTTCTCAAAAATAAGATTTATGTATCATTTTTTGTGATACATAAATCTTTTTTCAATTTGTTACGAGAAGTGCTAAGAGTAAAACTCTAACAATCATCTAATACTGGTTGATGATTCTATGTTTTTATTCTCTTTTACCACTTCTCTTTCACAGGTAGAATATTTCTAACTACCCACTTAAAGTCTAGGTGCTACGACTACCACTGCGGGTACTAATCCTGCAGGCGCATTAGTTGCTAGAGTAGTTAGAGCAAAACTATCGACGCTGATAGAACCTTGTGTACCCACAGCAGTGCTACCATTAAAGCCTGAATTAGAACCACCCTGTTGCACACTGTTTATACCACTAAAACTAGTGTTAAATTGTGCAAGATCATAACCACCAGCTACGATTTCTTGTTGTTCAACAGATACTGCGGTAAATAGATTAGACATGACTGAATTCTCCTTGATTTTTATTACGCTTGGAGTTGTTCGCTGCTCGGTTGCCGCTTCCCCCCTCGCTTGTTAATAGAATATCGAGGAGTGATTAGTTAATTCATTGTCAGTTTCTGCCAACTTAATTACCAGATTTAGAACTAAATATTGCCGAAAAATACACGCCAATTCGGCTAAATTATGTTCACCAAATAGAAAATTTCTGCTATCTTCTATTCATTATTCTCAGAAACCAATAACAAAAGTATCTAAAACCCACAGAACAAGTATTTTGTTTCATTTTCACAAACTTTGGGTTATGAGACTGAAAATTCGCCTCATGGGCATTTACATGAATAGATATATGATTATAAGAGTTTAAATAAATTATCTAATTTTAAATCATGCTTAGTCAGGATTAGATTTTATGCCGACAACTGGAGGGCTTTCAAACTTGCCATCATTCCCTGTAAACTAGTAGTTTGTCAAGATAAAAATGATGGACTGTAGTCTGAGCGTCTCGCTCACGGGGGCAAGACTTGTACTGAGCTTGTCGATAGCGCAGCGTGGCGTTAGCCATAGTATGCCCGCACTACCAAAAACCCGTCAAAATGTCTTTGACAGACTACTAGAAACAAACCAATTGTCCCAGTCCAAAGTAGAATTACAGGAAGCCCTAAAGTTAGAGCCGAAAAATAGTCGTTGCCATAGTTTAATCGCAATGGTATATTTACGGCAAAATCAACTGAAAATGGCAAAAATTCACTTTGATAATGCCCTGAAAATAGATCCTAATGAAAAAATCGCCTTGGAATGGAAACCCAAGGTAGATCAAGCTTTAGGAATTAGAAACAGTGGTTCTCAAGTGAGTTCCGCTTCTAAAACTGAAGAGAAGCAACCAGATAAGTCTGGAAAAAGTGGTTTGTTTGGTGGGAAGAAAAAATAATGGTGTATCAACCAGCAGCGGGAGCAAGGGATCTACTACCTTTAGATGTGGCGCAAAAACGCTGGATTGAAGATAGATTAGAACAAGTATTTCAACGTTGGGGATATCACAGGATTATCACCTCAACTCTGGAACGAATGGATACCCTCATGGCAGGTGAAGCAATTCAGCGTCACATGGTGATTCAACTCCAAAATAGTCAAAATGAAGAATTAGGATTGCGTCCAGAATTGACTGCCTCTATCGCCCGCACAGTGGTGACTCGCATGACAGATGCGACCTACCCCCAGCGACTATATTACAACGCTAATGTTTTTCGCCGCAACTGGGAAGGCCGCCATAATCGTCAGCAAGAGTATTATCAAGCTGGGGTGGAGTTACTGGGTGCGGGGGGATTATTAGCCAATGCGGAAGTATTGCTATTAGTCGCAGATTGTTTAACAGCATTGGGTTTAAAAGATTGGCGGTTAATTTTAGGGGAAGCGGGAATTACACGCTCCCTCCTCAATGCTTTTCCCCCGGAAATCAGAAATCAAGTCCGCAGGGCGATCGCTAACTTGGATAGTATAGCTATTGATACCTTACCTTTGAGCGAAGAACTCCGCCAACGCGCTAAAATTATGTTGGATTTGCGGGGTGATAGTCGAGAGGTTTTAGAAAAAGTCAGCAGTTTACATCTAGAACCAGACCAGCATGAGGCAATAAATAACCTCAAGTCCCTAGTAGCATTACTAGATGGCAAATTTCCTTTAATCCTTGATTTGAGCCTAATTCAAACCATTGACTACTACACAGGCATTGTTTTTGAAGTAGTTAGTGAGACAAATTCCCAAGCACAGATTTTAGGAAGTGGTGGTCGTTATGACCAATTACTAGGTTTATATCATCCCCAAAAAGAAAATATTCCCGGTATCGGCTTTGAACTGAATATTGATGATTTATACCAAATTCTCCTATTAAATCAGCAACTACCCCAGGATATCCCCGCTAGTAATTGGTTAGTCGTCCCAGAAACCCCCGGCGCTGAAGCTGCGGCTTTTGCCTATGCCGAGAAATTACGTAATTCTCCTGATTTAATTAGAGTAGAAATAGACTTGGGAGATAGGGACGCAAAGGCGATTCGTCAATATGCAAGCGATCGCACCATTGCCCAAATTGCTTGGATTAAAGCCGATGGCTCACATACCATTGAAGCAGGATGTTAAAAAGGAGTGGTAGGGGTTTAGCAATGCTAAACCCCTACAGGAGTAGAACAAGAGAGACTGACAAAAAAGAGGGAATCGGAAAAATGCCACATACCATTGTTACAGACGTTTGTGAAGGTGTTGCTGACTGCGTAAATGCTTGTCCTGTAGCTTGTATTCATGAAGGTCCAGGGAAAAACGTTAAAGGTACAGGTTGGTACTGGATTGACTTTGCTACCTGTATAGATTGTGGCATTTGTATAGCAGTTTGCCCAGTGGAAGAGGCGATTTTACCAGAAGAAAGACCAGAATTGCAAAAAATCACAGCATAGTCAGAAGTTCCAGAATCCAGAATCCAGGGAATAAATTCCCTGTCTTATAGCTAAAGTCGGTTAAAACCGACTATTGTGTCCTTATTTCTTCAATTTAAAACATGAAGGTTGATTTTTAGGTAATTAGAGTGCGTTAAAACGCACTTTAACTATAAGACCGGAAATTTATTTCCGGGCGGGTAGGTCAGCTAACAGATAAGCTATTTTAAGCTTCAGTTGACAGGAGTGAGCATTACCAAATCCCTACAAATGTCTAATAACAAATGACTAATAACTATTTATTAAAAGTAGAAAATGTCCACGCTGGATATATTAAAGATGTAGATATTTTGCAAGGTGTCAACTTTCACATTGCACCAGGAGAATTAGTCACAGTAATTGGTCCCAATGGTGCAGGTAAATCCACCTTAGTAAAAACTATTTTTGGACTTTTAACACCTCATACTGGAACTATTACCTTTAAAGAGAAAAATTTAATTGGTTTAAAATCAAATGAAATTGTCGCCAAAGGAATGTCTTATGTTCCGCAAATTGCTAATGTTTTCCCGTCTTTAACCATAGATGAAAACTTAGAAATGGGGGCTTTTGTTAGGAATATCCCATTGAAACCGCTTAAAGATAAAATATACAATATGTTTCCCCGATTGAGCGATCGCCGTCGTCAACGTGCGGGAACTCTTTCCGGTGGAGAAAGGCAAATGTTAGCAATGGGAAAAGCATTAATGTTAGAACCCAGTTTACTGCTTTTAGATGAACCTTCCGCCGCATTATCGCCCATTTTAGTAACTCAAGTATTTGAGCAAATTAAACAAATCAAAGAATCTGGGACTGCGATAGTTTTAGTCGAACAAAATGCCAGAAAAGCATTAGAAATGGCAGATCGTGGTTATGTGTTAGAATCAGGGAAAGATGCTATGTCAGGACCAGGTAGAGAATTATTAAATGATCCAAAAGTAGGAGAATTATATTTAGGTGCTGGAAAGGGACATTGAAAACAAAAACAAGATACCCGACTTCTTCAAGAAATCGGGGATCTAAAAAAACAAGATCCCCGACTTCTTCAAGAAGTCGGGGATCTAAAACATCCTAGGAATATACTATTTATGACAACACAAACAATATCACCGGAAATATATCAAGGTCAATTTGGCGAATTTACAATTACCCAAAGCGATCGCCAAAGTGTGATAATTTATCGAACAGGATTAATGATAGCAGCCCTGTGTTTTGCCATTGGTAGCGGTTTAGTCCTATTCTATCCCCAACCCGCTGCAATTGCCGCCCTGACCCCTCTCTACACCTGTTTTAGTATTGCACTTGGAGTTAGTTTATTAACTATTCATATTTACATGGCATTTTTGCACCGAATTCTCCAAGTTTTTTGGATAATTGGCAGCATTTGTGCCTTTATTTTTGGACATAGTGATAGTCAAGCATTTGCAATTACTATTTATAATCAACCCCTAACCATATTAGGAATTGGTTTTACCTTTGCAGCCTTGACAGGAATTTTTTTCAAAGAAGGTTTTTGTTTCCATCGTTTAGAAACCAAAATCTTAACCCCCCTTGTTCCCTTACTACTATTAGGACATTTAACCGGAATTTTATCAACACCAGCAGAACCGATTTTATTAGCAACTTGGGCAATTTTCTTCTTAATATTTGCTGTGAGAAAAATTATCCAACCCATTCCTCCCGACATTGGCGATAAATCAGTATTTGATTATTTAAAAAATCAACATTTAGCAAAAGTTTAATCTAATTGCACAGAATAAAAATCATCCGTATTCATCCGCGTCCATCTGCGTTTATCTGCGTTAAATCATTCTAAAAATCTTAATTTCCTATGTCAAATCCAGAAGAACGTAAATATTGGTTAGCCTGGTCACAAATTTCGGGAATTGGTCCGATATTACTACAAAGAGTACAACAGCACTTTGGTAATTTAGAAACAGCTTGGAAAGCCAGTCCTGGAGAATTACGAAAAGTTGAAGGTTTCGGATTTCAAACATTAGAAAAAGTTGTTCAACAAAAATCCCGTTTAAACCCAGAACAACTCCTCATTCAACACCAACAAATAAACCCCCATTTCTGGACACCAGCAGACTCAGAATATCCCCAATTACTGCGAGAAATCCCCAGTCCACCCCCATTATTGTACTATCGGGGAGAAGTTGATTTACAGGAAAATTCAGGACAAAAACCCTTAGTGGGAATTGTGGGAACTCGTCAACCTACAGAATACGGAATTAAATGGACGCGTCAAATTAGTACCGCATTAGCCAAAAATGGTTTTACCGTTGTTTCTGGAATGGCCGAAGGAATAGACACCGAAAGTCACGCAGCAGCAATGAAAGCCGGAGGAAGAACAATAGCAGTTGTGGGAACAGGAGTAGATGTTATTTATCCCTATAAAAATCAAAGTTTATATAAACAGATTTTGACATCTGGAATAGTAATTAGTGAATATCCCGCGAAAACCACACCAAACCGCACCCATTTTCCCCGTCGAAATCGCATCATTGCTGGTTTAAGTCGTGCGGTATTAGTCATAGAAGCAGGAATAAAATCTGGTGCTTTAATCACAGCTACTTATGCGAATGAATTTTGTCGAGATGTTTACGCATTACCAGGAAGAATTGATGATCAACCATCCCAAGGTTGTTTAAAATTAATTAGTCAAGGTGCAGGTTTAATTAATCAAGAACTCAGTGAACTATTAACCCTGTTGGGTGCGATTCCCCAAATAGATATAGAAACTACTATAATTAAATCCCCTCCTCCTAACTTACCACCAGAATTACAACAAGTCATAGATACTTTAACTATTGATGCTTTATCTTTTGATTTTATAATTCAAAAAACAGGTATGAATGCGGCTTTAGTTTCTAGTTCTTTATTACAATTAGAACTCATGGGTTTAATTACCCAACTTCCAGGAATGCGATATCAAAAATGTTAAAATAATGGTGAGAACGTTATAAAATTTACGCAAACAAGTTTAATTTTTGCTTGTAGTCTAGCAAAAACTACCTCACCATCTGTTACTTGTCCATTCTTAATCTGTTCAGTTCCTACCGCTATTTTTCCCCGTAGTTCCTCCAGTCTTCTTTCTCTGTCCAGCAGCAAACTAAAAGCCTCATTTACTGCATCTTCTATATTTTCAAATCGCCCCGTGTCAATATAAGCTTGTATTAATTCCTCTGTTTCAGGTTTAATTTGAATATTCATAATGTATTCTCCATCTAATAGATAGCCTTAACGCTGTTCTAACAATAAACCCACATTTTCTGCAACACCGAATTTTGAATTATTTTTGGAATTATTTATTGTTGTGGATAATATTGCGGAGTCAATTGTGGAGTCATCACAGGCGGTGGATAACTGCCTACAGGCATATTATTAACCATCCCATTAGGCATAGTAGGATTCATCAGTGGTGGTTGAATTGGTTGCTGAATCAAGGGTTGAACAGGTGGTTGATAATTAGAAATAGGTTGAGTTATTGGTTGAGTAACTGGTTGATTATTTGTTGGATTGCTGGGTGTGACTGTAGCTTGGCTAAAATGTTGATAAGCAGCGCTAGAAATAGAACTAATTAATTTTGCAGCGCGAGGATCATTATTGGGACGTTTTACCATGATAGCGGCAATATAACGCTTACCTGTCGGGACATCAATTAACCCCGCATCTGCCAACATAGTACCAATATCACCTGTTTTATGATAAGCATTTGCGCCTTTTCCTAAGCCAGCAGGTAAAAGATTATCTCGTTCAGTGCGACTCATGATATTAAGAATTAAATCACGCGATCGCATACTCACCATATTACCTTGATTCACCATCGAGATCAAATTCCCCAATTCTCGCGGACTAGTAGTATTAGTCCCTTCTAAATCCGGGAGAGGATTACGAATCATCGTCGTTATCAGTCCCCAACTGCGAAAACGCCCATTTAACGCCTCTTGTCCACCCAATTTAGCGACCAGCATATTCGTGGCTGTATTGTCGCTAATTGTAATCATCTTCGTAGCTACATCAAGAGCCGTGTATTTGCTGCCTGTGGGTTGATATTGCATATTTCCCGAACCCCCGACAATCATCTCCTTTTGCAAAGTCAACATTTCATCCAGGCGGATTTTACCCTCATCCACATCCTGGAAAAAAGCAATTAAAATCGGGATTTTAATCGTGCTGGCCGCAGCAAAACTTATATTACTATTAATATCTATATAACCACCATTATCTAAATCTAATAAAAACACCCCTGGTATCAAATCAGAATTAGCGGTGGTGAGAGTTTGCAAAGAATTTTTTAAAGGAGTAATTTCCTGAGCCAGATATAAGCTTGTATTAGAACTTTGAGGTGATTTTTGAGAAGTTGTAGTTTGAGCTACCGACATAACTGAATTAATGCGATTAGCAGGGTCTAGGAATGACAACAACGTACCCACAATCGCACCGACACCCACCCCGACAATCAACAACCGCAAGGCATATAACATGGTTCTAGCCATGGGTTTTAACCTGGTCTTGCGTGATCCTTTTCTGGCTATTTTCGGCTTTTCCATGGGTACTGTCTTTAATCTCACATTCCCCGGTGGCGAAATTTGAGTATTCTTCTTGACCGTAGGGACGGGTTTAACACCTGGGGGCATCATCTTCCGTGATGCTGGTCTTCGCCCCCCAGACGGGATAGGCGCAGAACTGATATGATTATTTAGACGAGCCAATGCTGCCGCTTCTCTTGGGCTAGAAACTGCCGGCTGATTGATAACTTTTTTCTGTCCTGTCTTGGAGACTGGACGTTTACGCCGGCGACGCTGTACAGGTTGCCTTTGTGATATAGGTATGAGTTTGTCACTCGTTTCTGACATAGCTACTCCTTGTCACCCTGAACCCAGATTGTAAATTTATGCACCTTGATACTCAGTTTACCTTTTGGGACTAAGTAGCATTTTTGTGTCTAGTCTACTTTATATTTATCTTTTTGGGTAATCAGTTAGGTACATGATAACCCAAATTGGCGTTTTTAATATTGCGGTTAGTCAACAGTAAGAAGATTTACATGAAATTATGTAAATTAAAATTGCCATGCAGACAATTTGCATAATCAAAACTACTAGAAGCCTTACCACAGATATCTTTATTCATTTTCAAGTTTTGATTTTTAATTGCTGAGGTATCTAAAATTAATATTACCCGGATTCCTAGCCAACAGCCAGAAGTAATTAAGTATTCCTGGTACTTGACTATCATGTAAAAATGATTTGTCTAATTTAGTCATGATCAATGATATTTCAAAGTTCGGATTAGTGGTATTTAATTATTAGTGCATTCTCAATTGTTATGAGTTTGACATCTATGGCATTAAAGAAATCTAATTAATAGGATTAATTAGCATTATTTAGATTTTATTAATCAGGAAGAACACATAATAAATACTGATGTAGATAATTTCTGTATTGATTATGATCTGACAAGAAGTCCTAGTAATTAATTAGCAGCAACCTCATTTAACCCCGTCTTAAATTTGTTTGCGTAGCTTGTCATAGGCATTATTTTAAATTGGTTAACAGGGTGTTTAAATAACTACCAAAATTTGAGCCTCGCTCAACAACATCACCACAAAAGTTAAGCGATGAATATGTTTGGTAATTGGAGCAGCACCCTGAAAAGGAATTTCCTATCACTGATTTTATCCATATTGCTGCCAACATTTGGGATAAGTAACTCTGTTATGGCAGCAGAACAAATTCATGCTTCTTATTCAGCACTAGAAATTTCTATCCCCATTAGTGCCTTAGAAAGCTATGCTAAATATGGAATAATTAATCCAGATTTAGCCGGATATTATCAATATATTCCCACAAATAAACTGCCAGAAGTAAGGAAGATTTTAATGCAGCCGCTGAAAATTAGTCCGGCTGTAGCTGCCCAATTTCTTGACACCGAACAAGGGAAATTTATCTTACAAAGATTAGCAGAATTAATTAAAAATAAATCCTATTATCCAAAATTTGTATCTCAGTCATTACGCACAGCCTTAATTGCCGCTGCGGCTGAACCGGAAGGGTTGAATTTATTAAATTTATTACGTAAATATCCTCAAAATAATATTAAAATTGATATGGTTTCCAGCATGAAAATTGCTGATGAATTGGAGAAAATGATCAGCGAAACTGAAAAAACTATTTCCGCATTAATCCAAACATCAAAATTAGAAGCTGCTAAAATCTCCCAAGCTAATTTGTCACCATTCCCAAAATTGCCAAATCAACCCAATCTTTTAGCAAGAAAACAAACAATCAAGTTTTTCGACTCTTCAAGAAATAGACATTTATCCACAGATATATATATTCCTAATACCCAAAATCCTGCCCCTGTAGTTGTTATTTCTCATGGCTTAGGTTTGGATAGTAGTAATTTTCGTTATTTAGCAAATCATTTAGTTACAAATGGTTTTGCTGTAGTTATTCCCAATCATCCTGGTAGTAATACTCAACAATTACAATCTTTAATTAAGGGTAATAGCAATCAAGTCATGCACCCCAATGAATTTAAAGATAGACCTTTGGATATCAAATATATTTTAGATCAATTAGAGTCAGATTCACAATTTCAGCACCGATTTAACTTACAACAAGTAGGCATATTTGGACAGTCATTAGGAGGTTATACTGCCTTAGCTTTAGCAGGGGCAAAAATTAACTTTCAACAACTACAAGCAGACTGTGATCACGACAAATTGCGAAATACTTGGAATATGTCTTTACTGTTGCAATGTCAAGCTTTAGAATTGCCCAACCAGTCAGGACAAGAGTACAATTTACAAGATACCAGAATCAAAGCAGCGATCGCTGTTAATCCCATCACCAGTTCTATTTTCGGACAAGCCGGTTTAAGCCAAATTCACACCCCAATCATGATCATTGGTAGCAGTGAAGATACCGTTGCTCCCGCATTATATGAGCAAATTGTCCCTTTTTCTTGGATTACTCATCCCCAAAAATATTTAGTCATGCTACTTGGTGGTACGCATTTTTCAACCATTGGTAATAGCAATCCTGACAGTACACAAATGGCATTACCAACAGATATGATCGGTGATGCTTCTCAAGCTCATGATTACATCAATGCTTTGAGTTTACCTTTCTTCCAAACCTATATAGCCGAAAAACTAGAATATCTTCCCTATCTTAACGCCGCTTATGCTGAAAGTATTTCTAGTCAGTCTCTCGGTTTAAATCTTGTCCAGTCTCTTGATCATCTCAAAATAGCACCAACTTTAGATGAACTGACAAGTCAGCGCTTGCGCTATCATTTCCCAGAAACCAACCCCGTTAAAAAAAGACTTTCTCATACCATCGTCCATTTTGGATTTTGGCTGCTGGGTATCGGTATTTCCCTATTGCATTTGATTTAAATCCCCGACTTCTTGAAGAAGTCGGGGATCTCCTATTTCCTATTTGTGTGAAAATACAAAGATCTCAACTCTAAAATCTAAAATTGTGCAAGGCTTTCTCAATTTAAACAAACCATTTGACTGGACTTCTCATGACTGCGTAGCCAAAGTCCGAAAATTACTGAATATGAAACGAGTCGGACACGCAGGAACTTTAGACCCCAAAGCTACCGGAGTATTACCAATAGCCTTGGGTAAAGCCACCAGATTATTACAATATTTACCAGGAGAAAAGGCTTATCAAGCCACTGTTCGGCTGGGGATACAAACTACTACAGATGATTTAGAAGGGGAAATTATTACCTCTGTACCCTGTCCAGGATTGGATTTGGAGAATATCAAAACCGTCCTTTCCCAGTTTATCGGTAAAATTGAGCAAATCCCCCCCAGCTACAGCGCCATTCAAGTTGATGGCCAACGCTTATATGATTTAGCGCGGAAAGGGGAAAAAGTTGAAGTTCCCGTGCGAACAGTCGAAATTTCCCAAATTCAGGTGTTAGATTGGCGAGATGGAGATTTTCCAGAATTAGATCTAGCCATATCCTGTGGTTCGGGAACATATATTCGTGCGATCGCCCGTGATTTAGGTACAATATTAAACACAGGTGGCACTCTATCTGCCCTCATTCGCACAGAAAGCAGCAGTTTTCAGCTTCAAACCAGTCTCAGCTTCACAGATTTAGCCACCGAAATCGAAAACGGCACATTTCAACCCATATCCCCAGACGCACCATTACATCACCTAAAATCCCTAAATTTACCAGCAGAATCAGCCAAAAGATGGTGTCAAGGTCAAAAAATTTCCCTCAATCTTGATATTCCCGACTTTGTGCGAGTTTATGAAACCCAAACCAATTTTTTAGGAATCGGGAAATTAACCAATGATTTATTAGCTCCCCAAATGGTGTTTTATGAATATCCAAATTAAAAAAATACCCAAAAATTTCTTGTAGCGCGGGACGAATTGCCCGCTAATCATCAAGGACGGGCAAGAATGCCCAGGGGAGTGTCAAAAGTTCATAATTCTCCTGATAAATTCACGACAAATTCACAAAAATAGCACAATTCATCCTGTACATGACTCTTTTTTGGGAATTACTCTAATATACATTCGGGTGCATATAACCGTTGTGAGGAGTAAATTTTGAGAAAAGTAAAACTTTTATGTATGTTATTACGCCCAAGTTGGCTAAAGTTTATATGTACAACTTTGTTAGGCTATATATGGGCTACCACCACTCTTTCAGTTACCCCTGCTTATGCAACAGATGAGATAGCGTCTAAAACCCATAGCAGTAAGGAATTAATAACTAATCAAGCCGCCTTAAAAACTAACTTACCGGATCTGCAAGAGGTGTTAGCGAAAAACGTAGAATCAAGGCAGAAGATTGAATCTCTTGTTGAGCAAAAAGAAGCAGGGATCATTGCTCAAACAGAGACTCCAGTCCCTGTCAATAACAGTCAAACTGATGCTGATAAATTACGCCAGAATTTATTCGTTGATCCCCTTGTTAAAGTAATTCCAGCCAAGCGAACCTACTCTCCTTCACTTACCTTTGCTACGCCAAGCGCCTTTGGAGCTACCTGGGGTGACGTTTTTATAGGGGCATCCGCAGCAACCACTGGTAAAGCTAGAACTCAACCAGACGGGAGTATCAGTATGGGTTTTGGGTTAGGAGATGCCCGGAAACTAATCGGTCTAGAACTTGGCTATAACATTGGCAGTATCAAGAGTTTTGGTGCAAATGGAACTTTTGACCTCAAAGCCAACCGCATTATCTATGCTAAAAACAACACTCAAATAGCTGCGGCTGCTGGCTGGAGAACTTTTGCATCGCACGTTGGTGGTGGAGAAACCGTGAGACCTTCCGGTGTCTATGGTGTGGTCACAAGTTACTCCCTATTAAAGCCTAAGGATACTGTTAATAAAATGCCCATCTCCTTTTCCGTAGGAGCCGGTGGTGGCGATTTCCGCACAGGTGATGCAAGTACAGGTGTATTTGCTGGAGTTGGGGTACAAGTTCATCCCCAAATAGGTGTGGGTATGGGCTGGAGTGGAGTTGGTTTAAATGTTGGGGCTTCTTTCGTACCTGTATCTACTATTCCCTTGACCATTAATGCCGTCGGCGCGGATCTTACTGATACTAGCCAAGGCGGCACAGTCTTTGTTCTAAGTGTAGGCTATGGATTCAATTTCTTACCTAAATAAACACTTCAATGTTGAGAAAATCACCATGTTAAAAATCAGAACTTTTATTCTTGCCCTCAGTCTCACTCCCCTACTGGCACTCAATTGGCAGACCCCTAGCCCAGCCCAAACTTCCCCTAGTGGCGGGAGCGCTGGCAGTCTTAGTGGCGGGAATGCTGGCAGTCTTAGTGGCGGAAACGCTGGCGGTCAGAGTGGCGCTGGTAACGAGACAGCTAACAATGCCGACAATGGTGGCAATAATAATGAAGGAAATGATCAGAATCCTTCAGGTTCTGGAGAAACTCTTATACCTATACCATCTTCTATTCGCATCATCCGCACAGCAGCCGGAAGCACAATTAGGATTAGCATAAGAAGCGTTCAGAGAGAACTAAATGCGGCTGCTCTTAACCTATTAAATAGCAACAATTCTGGAGTCTTAGTAGCCCTCTTCCAAGGCGGATCAATTGGACAGACCGCATCTGATAACTTGACAAATTTCCTAAGTCATGCAGGTGTTAATACAGACTTAGGAAATAATTTGAGAGTAATCCTCAGTAGGATTGTACCCAATCAAGAAAATGCAGATGTAGATATTAACCAGTTGAATAATGCTATTAATACTTACAACCAGATTATCCAACAAAGTAGTCCGGTGACTTTGCAAGCGCTTTCACAAAGCCAAGATTTTGTGGCAATTGGTAAAGCGCTAAAAGAATTGAGAGCAGCGGTCAACTAATCTCAAGCCCAATTACACATTAACAAAAAATAACGGGGAGACACAAGAGCTTCTCCGTTATTTTTTGTTAATTTGAGAAAGTTACATAAAAAAGTTAAGTTGATAATAGGCGAAGACAACGGGGAAATAAAAGTGAGTCCTGGATTTGATTACGATTTAGTGATTATCGGCGCTGGCGTGGGTGGTCATGGTGCTGCTTTACACGCTATCAGTTGCGGTCAGAAAACAGCAATTATTGAAGATGGAGATATGGGAGGAACTTGTGTAAACAGGGGTTGTATTCCTTCTAAGGCATTACTCGCGGCTTCAGGAAAGGTGAGGGAATTACGTAATGCCCATCATCTCAAGTCTTTGGGAATACAGATTGGCAATGTCGAGTTTGAACGGCAAGCGATCGCTGATCATGCTAACAATCTCGTCTCCAAAATTCAAGGGGACTTAACCAACAGTCTCAAACGCTTGGGAGTTGATATTATCCGGGGTTGGGGCAAGGTATCTGGGACACAAAAAGTTACCATCGTCACAGATAAAGGTGAGAAAACCATCACCGCCCAAAATATCATCCTTTCCCCTGGTTCTGTCCCCTTCGTTCCCCCTGGAATTGAAGTAGACGGCAAAACTGTATTTACCAGTGACCAAGGCGTTAAATTAGAAACTCTACCCAAGTGGGTGGCGATTATTGGTAGCGGTTATATCGGCTTAGAATTTTCTGATGTTTACTCGGCTTTAGGTTGTGAAATTACCTTAATTGAAGCCCTCAGTGAGTTAATGCCAGGATTTGATCGGGATATTGCTAAACTGGCAGAACGGGTTTTAATTAATCCCCGCGATATTGAAACCAAAGTCGGTATTTACGCCAAAAAAGTCATTCCTGGTTCACCAGTAGTCATTGAGTTGGCTGACTTTGAAACTAAAGAAGATTTAGAAGTTCTCGAAGTTGACGCTTGTTTAGTCGCTACCGGTCGGGTTCCCGCTACTCAAAATCTTGGCTTAGAATCCGTTGGCGTTGAACTTGACCGCCGCAATTTTATTCCTGTCAATGATAATATGGCGGTATTGGCTAACGGGGAAGTTGTCCCCCATCTCTGGGCTATTGGTGATGCTACCGGCAAAATGATGTTAGCTCATGCGGCATCTGCCCAAGGGATCATTGCTGTAGAAAATATCTTGGGTCGTCAGAAAACAGTTGACTATCGCAGTATTCCTGCGGCTGCTTTTACCCATCCAGAAGTTAGTTATGTGGGCTTAACAGAAACCGCCGCCCATGCTTTAGGATTAACTCAAGGTTTTGAAGTCGCCACCAGTAAGAGTTACTTTAAAGGTAATTCCAAGGCTTTGGCGGAAAATGATACTGATGGAATGACGAAGGTAATTTATCGCAAAGATACTGGCGAGGTCTTAGGTGTACATATCTTTGGTCCCCACGCCTCGGATTTAATTCACGAAGCCGCAGCCGCTATTGCTAATCGTCAATCTATCCAAACTCTTGCTTACCTGGTTCACGCTCATCCAACGCTTTCAGAAGTCTTAGATGAAGCTTATAAACGGGCATTAGTAAGTTAATAGAAGAATTAAGGAGTTACAGGTGATAGGTAATAGGTAATGGGGAAGAGAAAAATGTTCTTTCTTCTTCATTCTTCTTTCCGAACTCCTGACTCCTGACTCGGTGACTCCTGACTCCTGACTCGGTGACTCCTAACTCCTTAAAAAATATGCAAATCCGTCGTCGTTCACCTAGCCCAGTTATTAATATTTCTATACTTCAGTATCAATCTGCTATAGAAGGGGCTGCACCAAATAATATTCTAGAAGAAATTGTCTGGCAGAAAGAAACAGAAGTTGAGAAAATGCGAGAAAGGCTACCTTTGCGGGAATTGCAAACACAAGCCCTATCAGCACCACCAACTCGTGATTTTGTTAATGCTTTGCGTCAAGGTAAAACTAATCCGGCTTTGATTGCTGAAGTCAAAAAAGCTTCTCCCAGTAAAGGGGTATTTAGGGAGGATTTTGACCCAGTAGCGATCGCTCAATCTTATCAAAAAGGTGGAGCTAGTTGTCTTTCTGTGCTGACAGATGTTAAATTTTTCCAAGGTAGTTTTGAAAATCTATCGCGTGTCCGTTCAGCGGTAGATTTACCTTTACTGTGCAAGGATTTTATTATCTATCCTTACCAAATGTATTGGGCGCGAATTCATGGAGCAGATGCAGTTTTATTAATAGCAGCAATTCTTAATGATCAAGATTTGCAATACTTTATCAAAATTGCTAATAACTTGAAAATGGCAGCTTTAATAGAAGTGCATAATTTAGCAGAATTAGATCGGGTGTTAGCCTTAGATGATGTTTCTTTAGTCGGGATTAATAATCGCAACTTGGAGGATTTTTCTGTTGATTTACAAACAACTTGTCAATTACTCACAGATAGAGGTCGACAATTACAAGCAAAAAACATTCTTGTGGTCAGCGAATCAGGATTGCATCACCCAGAGGATTTAAGTGTAGTTAAAAAAGCAGGTGCATCCGCTGTATTGATTGGTGAATCCTTGGTAAAACAACCAGATCCTCAATTAGCAATAGCCAATCTCTTTGCTTAATCACAGCCTTAAATGCCATATAAAACAAGGGTTTACATCCTCATTTTTCCTCTAGCCTGTGACTGAATAACTGCAATTATTTATTTCTTGTGTAACAATTAATTTGGAGTTAACTAAAGTTTAACTAAATTAAAAATTAAACATCCCTAAGTTACAACTTCACAATAAACTACATGGAGCCAATTCCTTTACCTTCTCCTATCCATTACGAACTTATACTTCAACTTTTAGAAAGACAAACCATGACTTCTCTAGGTCAAAACCAAGACCTCCGCAATCAAGTTAATCAACTGATTATTACCATGCGAAAAGCTGCATCCCAACAAAAGCGACTAGAAGAAAGTTTTCAATCTTCTTCTCTGAGCATTGATCACCGTTGGTCTATTAATCATTTTGGTGATAAAGTGGATTGCTCCTGATGAATGTCTATTTCCACCTAAGCAGAAACCCAGGACTGCAAAAGCGGGGTTTTTAACTGGCATTCTTATTGAAAGATTTTAGTAGGTTTTTTTTGTGTTTTTATCCCCTGTAGCGGTTAATTTGGATTGTATTGAATCCCCAGTAATTACTTCCTGGCAGCCTCTAACTTGTCTAGCCTAAAATCTTGAATTTTGTTAGAAGCTGCTACCTCGTGCCTAAGCAATCTGACCTCAGAATTTATTTCAGATAGCTTACCTCCAGCCGCAAACCCCCCTGTCAATAAATGAAGCCCGGATTGAGTAACGATGGTTATGGCTGTGATTAACACCATAACTCCATCAGCATTGATTATTTTTCCATCTTTTTCGTCGGGCATATTTTTTAGGCGATCACTAATTTAATTCAAGTATTGTCAAAATAAATACTTAACCAGTAAATTCCCACACCTTGAAGGTACAGTCTTCAAAGTATTTAGGGACATCAAAAGACACCTTATAGTCAGACGGGAAATTTCTCATCCTGAAGATAGAAGGTCTAAACAGTTGGACAAATTTCGATTCCCCCTGTGCTAAACCAGATAATCCTAACGGAGCATCAAAGTATTGAGTGAGGTAACCAGCCTTTTTCCAACCCAAAGAAGAATTAGCATTTATTGTCACCAACACTGCAATAGTGTCAGATAAAAACGTATGGGCTGGCTCGAAAGCTGCAATTTTTTCAACGATCAAGCCACCAGAAATTACAGCCGTTTTAGTGGAGTCCATGACTAGACTCCACTTTGAAGTATCATTAAACACTATGCTGCAACCTTGGCTAGAGTGATATACTTACTGCCGTAACCCTGTTCAAGAACTACCACCCCTCTAGCACCCAATAACCTAGCCTTTTCTGTTTCGGTGTTAAAAAGCTGATCAAACCGCACAATCAAAGAATCAACCGATGGGGTGGGGTCTGTGCCATCTCCAGCACTTGCACCGAATGGCAGCGTATGAGTATATTTCCCGGCTGTCTTATCCGCAAAGCGAATCCAGCGCCCGTGGGCCGCAGTTTCAGGTACAACTTCTGGGATGGCGTTACCGAAATACCACCGAACACGAAAAGTTACCTGTTTGTTTCCCTTCCCAATGTTTATTTGGGCTTTGCCAGTGGGTAAAGTGGCAACCAGTCCAGCTTTGGCTAACCCGCCGTAAAGTGTTAGGGAGTCCTTGGGAATACGGAAACGAAGAGCCGCTTCGTTATTTAGTGGATCTACATAAAATCCGTACTCAAAATCAGTTTCTGGTCGAGCTACATAAGGCTTAGGACTAGCCTCTCTAGCTGCTTTTCTGGCTGCTTCCTGGATTCTTTTCTTGGCGGCTAATTCAGCTAACTCAGCCGCGCTTTTGCGTCTTGCCATATCTATTTGCAAATAACAATTAGTTCAATGCCAATACTAAGCCGGATTTTTTAAGATATTTTCTCCCCGAAACCTATTAGGTTTCCTGTGGTTTTCAAGGCTTTTATGCCTAGTACCACTCAACCAAAGATTGATTCCTGAATGTAGTGTCTATCAAGAATACTGGCGGAACTATATTGCCAAAACTTATATAAGCATACCTAAACCGAAGTATAGCGACTGGGCGGTATCTTCTGTTGTTTCTTAACTTTCCTAATATCGTGGTTTTTCCTGCTGTTGCGGTCGTTGTACTAGGTTTGTCAGGGTCGTTAACAACAACATGACCGTCACCCTTGTAGGGTACGTCAATTACGTTACATATTTTTGAGTAAATGCTTGTAGCGTCAGACTTTGAATTTACTAATAAATAATTGCCTTTTGGAAATCCGTTGTCAGGGTCAGTATATGACGCGGATTTATTTCCTGTAGTATAAGTAATTCCCTTTTTATTATCCAGAAATAAACTTTTTATTTCATTAGCAATTGCCATCATATCAGCTTTGGTAATAGCTGGTTTTATCCCATCTGACGAACAGGAAAAATTCATTAATCTACAACTTTTTTCATGTTCAATTAATGGTTCATCTGTTGGTTGAGCCGCACCATCTTGAGAGAAATTTGACACTCCCCGCTCTAAAGAGACGGGGATTCTTTGTTCAAAGATATGACTTGCTCGCCCAGGATTTCTCCAGCACAAGTAGAGGTCTTA
>NZ_LJOQ01000063.1:748-8608 GCF_001672255.1 Anabaena sp. AL09 | reverse complement strand
ATGTTACTCTCTCCGTGCTGTCTATTATCTATTTACAGCTTATACTGAGAGAGCTTTTTTACAACTTGTCCGACTTTTCAAACACCCTCTTTGTCACTCTCTGAAAACAAACATAAAATGACAAAACCGAAGCGCAAACAAATTTCTCAAACTCACTAAAGCGACGCTGAAAACAATTACCAGTAGTATGGCCATTGCACTTACTTTTCTATGTTTTCCGACCCCCGGACAAATTCCTTGCAGCCAGGGGTAACAGTGAGAATCTAACTAATCATGACGTTGACTGACTAAAACCTGATGAGAATATTCAAAATCATCATTAGTAATTGTGATATCAGCAGGATCTGTCTGTCCTTGCCCTCGGAAACGGCGAATAGCTTCCACAGCAGCTTGATTGCACAGCAACACTAAATCAGCGCCATTCCAGCCTTCTGTGACTTCAGACCAATATGTTAAATTCACGTCTAATAATGGTCGTCCCTGAGTATAGACCTGCAAAATATCTAAACGACTGGCCAAATCAGGTAAATCTACTTTAAGTTGTAGATCTAACCTACCTGCCCGTAATAACGCTGGGTCAAGAGCATCAGGACGGTTTGTCGCCCCAATGACCAGAATACTTGCACCGACTTCTACACCATCCAATTCAGTTAATAATTGCCCTACTACCCGGTTACTCACGCCAGAATCACCGCTGTAAGTTCCTCTTGCCGGAGCTAATGTATCAATTTCATCAATGAATATGACACAGGGTTCTGCTTGTCGCGCCTTAGCAAATAATTCCCGCACTGCTTGTTCACTAGCGCCCACCCAACGGGTCAGTAACTCTGGTCCATTGACACCAATAAAATTAGCCCTGGCCTGGGAAGCCACAGCCTTTGCCAATAAAGTTTTACCAGTTCCCGGAGGACCCCATAGCAAAATCCCCTTGGGAGCAATAGCCTTAGTTTGTAGATAAAGTTCTGGATAAAGAAGCGCCCCTTCTACAGATTCTCGCAGGGTTTGCTTAATATTCTCTAAACCACTAATATCATCCCAAGCAACTTGGGGAACTTCAACTTCCACACTGCGAAGTACAGCCGGTTTGATTTCCTTTAGTCCCTGTAAAAAATCAGTTTGAATAACCGTCATGTTTTCTGGCGCTTGCACCTCTATAGAAGGAACTTGACGACGCAAAGCTGTGTAAGCAGCCTTTTGACAAACGGCCTTCAAATCAGCCCCCACAAATCCCACCGCCCGCTCGGCGATAAAATCGAGGTCAACGGTGTTATCCAAGGGCATGGAACGGGTGAGAATTTGCAGGATTTCTTTGCGGCCGTTGATATCAGGAATGCGAAAATGAACTTCCCGGTCAAATCGTCCTGGTCTTCGCAGGGCAGGGTCAAGGTGGTCA
The DNA here is from genome assembly GCF_001672255.1 of Anabaena sp. AL09. Classification (NCBI taxonomy): domain Bacteria; kingdom Bacillati; phylum Cyanobacteriota; class Cyanophyceae; order Nostocales; family Nostocaceae; genus Anabaena; species Anabaena sp. AL09. Next base: position 7,215 of record NZ_LJOQ01000063.1, on the reverse strand, counting down.
GGGCGGTTGGTAGCCGCGAGAACAATCACCCCTGGGCTATGGGAAAAACCGTCCATTAAGCCTAATAATTGGGCAACCAGACGCTTTTCAACTTCCCCTTCTACGGCACTGCGGTCTGGGGCGAGGCTATCAATTTCATCAATAAAAATAATACAGGGAGCATTTTTGGCGGCTTTTTCAAAAATACCGCGCAATCTTTGTTCCGCTTCACCGTAATATTTACTGATGACTTCAGGACCGACAATAGCAATGTAATTAACGCCCAGTTCCTCTGCCAAAGCCCGGGCGGTGAGGGTTTTGCCCGTTCCTGGCGGACCAACTAATAATACACCGTGGGTGGGTTCTAGTCCTAATTTAGCCAGTAGGTCAGGGCGTTTTAAAGGAATAGCAACCAGTTCTTTGAGTTCTTTGAGAATTTCGCTCAGTCCACCGATATCTTTAAGAGCAATACCTGAAGTAGGATCGGGAGGAACAACTGGATCTGAGGGACCTGCACCAGAAGCTGGGGGGGATTGAGTGTTCATCCGACTTGTACCCACATCATTACCCATACTGCCCATATTACCCCCCATATTACTGGTACGGGGCATATTTCCTGTTCTGGGAATACTGCTTAGGGGTCGGGAGTTAAACTGGACATTGGTCTTGATTTCTCCGTTTTCTGCTTTTTCTTCCAGAGCTTTTACTATTTCTAGTAACTGCTCAAATCCCTTAAATAAATCACTCATCAGATTCCTCCAAAAATTGACTCTAAAAAAACCATTGTTTCTTGGCTACATTATCCACTTAAAATAGTCCATTTTTTGTAGGTCGGGTTAAGCGACCGCGCAAACCGACGCTCATGTTGGGTTATGGCTGATGCCTCCGGCGAGCGCAGGGATACGCCACACTTCGTGAACGTACCTCAACCCAACCTACAAATCAAGACTTTTTTCGATTTGGACAAGGTATTGTTCTTGGCTACATTATCCACTTAAAATAAAAGATTGGCGGCACCTTGAATTCTGGCCATGGGTTCGACAGATCTGGGTAACTTAGGTAAGCGAATAATTGTTTGCTGTGAAAATAAGCTGCTCTCAATCTCTACATCTTGAGTGTAGCGATTTTGTACCACATAACGCTGTTGAATTCCTATGGTTTTTAGAGATTCTGTTAAGCGAATATGTTCAGCTATAATTGCCGCTTCTCCCTGAATTACACCCACAAATTGGGTATGCTTTGGGTTTTTTAATTTCTTCTGAGCTTTAACCACTTGTTGGCGCAGATTTCGCAACCGCCCAATGAAATCAACTCGACCCAAGACATTCTGATATTTCATCCATAACTTAAATATCCAAGATAACCAATCTCCTAATGCAGTTGGCATTTCCAAAAATTGCAGAAGATGACCTGTGGGTGCTGTATCTAGAATAATCAAATCTTGCTGGTTGCTGTCTAATAAATCCATGATGGTGATTAGAGATAGCATCTCATCAATACCTGGTAAAGCTTGAGACATAATCTGCCGCCAAGCCTCTGGAAGATAGGCAATATTTATTGTTGCGTCTGCTTCTGTTCCTTCACCACTAATCATATCCGCCAATTCCCAAAGATAATCGGCACGAAATTGATCTAATATTTTCTCAGCATTAATTTCCTGTCCACTTAAATTGGGAGCTAATAATTTTGGTTCATGGCCTAATTTTTCACCAAAAGCATCTCCCAAGGAATGAGCAGGATCTATGGAAATTACGCGAATGTTTTTATCAGGATAACGATTAGCAAAAGCCCAGGCCATGGCTGCTGACACTGTGGTTTTACCAACTCCTCCTTTGCCACCGACAACAATCAATTGACAGCCTTCCGCTACAAAATCAGTAAAGCTAGGTAGAATTTTAGTCGGCCATTGAATTGGTGGTGGAGAAGCGAGTTCCACTTGATCAATATTTTGAATTTGTCCTGCTAGATTATCTAATGCTAACCCTCCTAAAGGTGGGAATTGCTGTTGTGGTACTATGAAAACGGGTTTTTTTGGGGAAATTTTGAGGAATTTATTGATGAAGTTTTGCTGTTCTGCATAGCGGTCTAGCTCTGTATCTGAATTTGCCAAAATTCGATTGATTATTATTCCCGCATAGGGAACATCTAGGTTTTTTAAACTTTCTATGAATCGCTCGGTTTCGGCAAAACACATAGGTTCGGAAATGGCGACAACTATACAACCTGTAAATTGATTATCCTGTAGCAGTCGTCTCCCTTCTGCTAATTGAAATTTTAGATCAGCCAAAAAGTCATCAACTTCATCAAGAGTATAGTTTTTTCTGGTCAAAGTTTCTGTGATCACCTGATGCTTTTTTTGGAATAACTCTAATGAATTTAAAATCACATCTAAGAAATCTTTCAATCGCAATAGGTTTAAGGTATGACCAGAAGGAGCCATATCAACTACTATGCGATCTACTTTTTTTTCAGACAGTAGACGTTGGATTTCTAGTAACCCCATTAATTCATTTAAACCAGGCCAGTTCAAATCCCAAACTGGGGCTAAATCTTGTCCGTCTGCTAGACTTCCCCGCTCAACCAGTAGTTCTAAAAATTCGCTATATTTGGCCTTAAATTCTAAGAGCAGTTTTTCAGCATCTAAAGCCTGAACACTCAAATTAGGCAAATCTGTTAATGGTGAAGCATAATCTTTCACTTCTACCAGTAATACATCTCCTAAAGAATGTGCCGGATCTGTAGAAAGTAACAAAATTGTTTCTTCTGGGAACTGTTTTGCCCAATAACGAGCAAAACTGCAAGAAGTGGTAGTTTTGCCAACTCCACCTTTGCCGCTAAACATGACCAAATTAAGTGAGTCGTACTGGTTCATAATAAAGTTAAAAAATTAACGAAAAGACTAAGTAAGTAGGTCGGCGGAAAAGTTTATAACTATGTAAGGAAAAGTTAAGAAGGAGTATGTTTGTTGAATTTAATACGTTTTGTACTTATCTTGCTCACGAGTTAAAAATACCCTTAAACGAGCGCCCATATTTTAATCACCTCAGTAGATTTATTTTCCGTATTTACTTATCTTTACATAGTTTGGTTTCTTTGCGCCGACTTACTTAATAAATAATCATTAAATAAAGTGGTAAGGAGGAAGACAATCTCCTAAAAGTAGATCCCACCTTGGACAAGCTTTCTGCCAGGTTAAAAACTGTTCTAAAAGTAAGGTCTTATCTTGACAACTAACTAAGAGGTAAATCTGTATTTGTTCCTCTTGTTCTTGAACAACAACGGGTAATTGATTAACTTTGGTGATTAAATCAATAAGATTTTGTTTTTCTGCTGCTTGAGCAATACTAAAGTTATTTTGGTTTTGATAGCGTTGCTTTTTAGCTAAGAAATAATCCTTACCTCCCCCTTCAGATGGTACTATTTCTTCTATCATTCGTGGGATCAATTTTAAAGTAAATTCGTTTTTACCATTGATCTTTTCTAGCTTATTCTGATATTCTTTTTCATGGGATTTTAAATGGTTTAGCAGATTATTTGTAGAAGTAAAATAAGTTCCAAACCGCAAGGGTAAAACTGTAATCTGTTGAAAAAGGTCACAAATTACTCGATCATGATGTAAAGCCATTTGGATAATTTTTTCATCATTATTTTCAAATGATTCTAAAAATATCCCCGGTTCGACAATAGCCGCAAGTTCAGTACCATTAATTAGCACTACTTGATTAGCAGCACCCTGTGGCAAAATCAAGGGAGAGCTAGGTATTTCCAAAAAAGCATAAGTGTAGAGATTTTCTAATTCCATATATTTCACCTAGATAAAAATATTTGCTGTTACGAAGTACCTAAAGTTCATATTCATTGAAATAAGGGATAAATTTTTTTCCAGATAATTTGGGGATTTACAATTACAAAAACTTGGTTATAATGATAAAAAATATTCAGGTATTTTTCATGAAAACAGTTAGTAATCGCAGTATTAGCAGAGCTAAAATTAGCACAATGCCTCGGCCTAAGTCTGATGCATCAAGTCAATTGGATCTTTATAAAATGGTGACGGAGAAACAACGTATTCAGCGAGATATGTATTCTATTAAAGAACGAATGGGTTTACTTCAACAACGCTTAGATATCCTCAATCAACAGATAGAAGCGACAGAAAAAACGATTCATAAATTGCGTCAACCTCACTCAAATACTGCTCAAAATATAGTGCGTTCAAATATTTTTGTTGAGTCGAATAATTACCAAACTTTCGAGGTTGAATATTAAGATCTTAAATCTTGATAAATTTGGCAAAATATGAACACATTTTCCACATTTGACCCGCGAAAGCGGGTTCTTTATGATCAACTTAAACTTCATCTAAACATTGTACTAGTACAGAACGGCGTAAATAAACCAACCATTCTTAATCGCTAAAAAGTAGCCGAGACAGGCTTTTTAGGTATTTTTAATGGACGTTCGACTGCTCTCACACCTAAATCTCAGTCGAGCCGTTGGTTGACTAACGCTATTCTGTACTAGTTATATAACCATCCTATTTGAATTTTACTCAATATACTTAGATTGTAACACCGATCAGGAAAGGCTTGGACTTTCTCAATTTTTCAACAATCAAATAGGATTCCTATAGGATAATTCCCAATTACCGTTTTCTAAGGGTTTTGAAGATAAAAAGAGGTGGCTTACTTGCGCCCATCAATCCTAAGGTAACAAGACGAGATGTTGATCTTTATTAACTTCTGCTGTGAACTGAGGTGGATATTCAAAGTCTTCCTGTTCAGATTCTAATTCTAAGCGTGCTTCCTCTTGTTCAGCTTCTAGTTCCAAGCGTGCTTCCTCTTCTAAGGCTTGAATTTTTAAAAGAATCTCTTCTTCTTGAATCTCGAATTCTTCCTCACCAATTTCGCCAATATCAAAGGAAAGTTGCAAGCTTAATAATTGTTTATGCAAATTTTCTTGGGCATCAAATTCAGTGTTAGTCCGCTCTTGGATTTGCTCTGCAATCCAGACAACTCCATTCAGAGGACCCATAATGGGCAGTAGTAACAGTTTCGTCAGCATCGTAATAACTCCTATGAATCAAGCTGGGCAAATGTGTAGGGAGCAGTAAAATTGTTGTAGCGAATACGTAAGCGATCGCCAAATTTCTGATCAATCACTTCAACACGTTCACTAAATTCAGATTCACTTTCCCAAGGAATCAAAAAGGCTGCATTGTAAATCATTTCTTCCGTCATGGGGTCACTGACTACAATCTCCTGAGCGAAAGGATTTAGTTCCTGAGAGAAAACTTCAATTACAGCTTGTTTGCGGGCTAGGAGATTACTTTCAATTAATTGTCCAATTTGGATGACTTCCTCCATACTCAACTTTTTGCCTTCCATGTTGTCGCGCTGCTGCTTCAAATCCTGATGAGACTCCATCATGGTTTGTAATTCCGCTTTAGCATCCCAGAAAATTTTAATGCTTACCTCTCTTTTGCCTGCCAATTTTTGAAACAATTGATTCAATTGATCTTTATGGGGATTAATCAATTGACTCATGATGGTTTCCCAATCTTTAACCACTAATCCAAACCGCAGGGGGAGAAGAACACGAAAACCCGCATGCATTGTTTGTTCTAAAACTTTTTCATGAGTTAACAAATTACGGCGAGAAGCCAAATATTTTTCTTGACGAGCCTCTGAATATAAGAAACAAAACTCATCAACCACTTGACTATGAACAGGTTGCTTATCCAATCCTTCAAGATCAAGAGTTTCAGGAATTGTATTTGGAAAAATGCCGTACAAATAAAGAGGAATACTCATAAGCTGTGAATAAATTAAACCTAAATTTATGATTGATAAATTGGGATTAAATTGGTTTTGATGTCAAAACTAAACGTAATTTAGCGTGAATAAGATCGATTTGAGCGATACCTAAATCTATCTCACCATCTACAACAATTCCAGTATTTAAAAGTCGATCTAATAGCTCTAATACAGAAGGACGACTACTGGGTTGACCTGGATAATAAGAACCGGAAGATGGTAAAAGAGTCCCAATCTCTCCCAAATTTATATTCAAATCTGCCGGGTCAACCTCAAACATCTCACACAAATGTAAGATTTGTTCTTCTAACTTTTGCAGACTGTCTGCTGCCCGTTCTAAGTCAGGTTCACTCAGTAAATCCTCTTCCATGCGCCGAATTACTTGAGCTTCCATCAACTGGCGCACCAATTCCAATACAGTCAAAAGTAAAGGAGCTAAACCCGCTTCATTCTTGGGTTTAGAAGCAATGGTCAGTGAATTGTTGAAGTTTTCAGCGGGAGTGCAAACCATTTTTATGATGCAACCTAAAGTTTTAAATGTCTTTGATGCAATTTGATTATTAAAGTTTCAAGAGTTTCAGTTTTTGGCTCTACCGCTCCCTTTATGATATTTTCGGTAAAATATCCCTGAAACCCCTACACCGATTGGATTTGAGGTTTTAATATTTTCAA
>NZ_LJOQ01000063.1:0-641 GCF_001672255.1 Anabaena sp. AL09 | reverse complement strand
GTTTGAGCCGGAAAATCGAGAATTTCCACGGTTGAAACCACAGGTGATGAACTTTCTGCACTGGTTTGAGCCGGAAAATCGAGAATTTCCATTGATGTATTTACATATGGTGGAGTTCCCCCACTGGTTTGAGCCTGAAAATCTAGAACTTCAATTGGTGTATCTACAGGTGATGGAATTTTTGCACTGGTTTGATACAAATCATCTTTAACATCTGCTGCTAAGGGGATTTCCTCTTTCACACTAGAAGATGTCAGTGAATTTAGCTTTGCCTCTAGACTCTCTAGACGATGCTGAAGTTGTTGATTTTCTTCAACCAAACGTTGAGCCTTAGTGCTAAGATAAGGATCGCTTTCCCACCAATTGATGCCCATTTCCTTGGCTTTATCCACAGAGGAAATTAACAAGCGAATTCGAATATGTACAAGTTCGGTGGATGCGATAGATATAGAAATATCGCCAGCAATCACAATGCCCTTATCTAAAACCCTTTCGAGAATGTCCGCTAAAGTCGAACCTTGGGTAGATGTGTTAATAGTTCGACTTGAGTTAGTCTCTGCATTTAATCTCATAAAATTGTAGTTTTCCGTAGTCAAACGTAGCTATATCCGTCACTACAATGAACCTTAGTAATATCTTTC
>NZ_LJOQ01000062.1:0-31548 GCF_001672255.1 Anabaena sp. AL09 | reverse complement strand
CAAGGTGTTATGACCTAGATAACGTTTACTCATGTTTTGAGTGGTTTGGTTCACATAAACTACAGATTACTCCGTTTATTTATGCTCTCTCGCTCTGGGGAAAGAATAACTGTTTCTACTCCCTCGACAATTCCCGTTTGTAGGGTGTGATATTTGGAAACAGAGAAATCAATAAAGACAACTGTTGTCGCGGTTTGACTGAGAAAAGAGTTATTTGACATATTTTTGATTTCCGCACCTGATCAGGAAGTGTAGTTTTCTATTGCACTGTGGAATACAAAGGTTTAGCAATGCTAAACCCCTACAATTTCTAATTCCAACTCGTTTCAATATTCAATACAGGTATAATCGTAAGAGATTCTACTGATAAACAAAACCGTAATTTTGGGGTAATTAATAATCTTTTTATGACATATACTTAGTGTGACGCAAGTGACTAAATCTCAATTAAGCCTTTAAAACCATCAATTCATCGTCATAAACAATACCTTGTCCATTTTTTGTAGCGACAGCGCAACCCAACGCTCATGTTGGGTTTCATGCTATTGCTCCGCAACGCTCACGCGAACAACCCAACCTACGAATCAAGGCTTTTTTCGATTTGGACAAGATACTGAAATATCATTTGTGATTCCTATATATACTTAGGATTGGCGGAAAAAGTCTATCGGCTGCAAGTGAATGCTCCTTCGTCAATCAGCCAGCCAGCAGTATTCCTAAGAGGATGTTTGAAAAGTGGTATTCCGTAATTTTCATCACCCAGTTCCCTCCCCTTTACAAGGGGAGGGTTAGGGTGGGGTAAAAAATATTTGATACATCAACCATAACTTTTCAAACACCCTCTAAGGGACAACGATAACGATCTTGAATTAAATCAACAAAATCAACTCATCAACTAAACCACAACCTCTTCCGCTTCCAACACATTAATTTCATCTAAAATCCGCCAAATTTCCTGCATCATTGCATCTAAACCAGTGCGAGTTACCGCAGAAATTATAAAAACTGGTGCTAAAGCCAGATGATTTAATTGCATAGCTAAAGCTTCCAAATCAACAGTTTCCCTATCAACAGCATCAATTTTATTTAAAGCTAAAATCTGCGGACGTTTAGCTAAACCCCGTCCATAAGCTTTCAGTTCTTCTTGAATAGTATGAAAATCAGCGATGATATCTTCACTTGTCGCATCAATTAAGTGTAATAAAACCCTTGTCCGTTCAATGTGACGCAAGAAATCATGACCTAAACCCGCACCATGAGAAGCACCTGCAATTAAACCGGGAATATCAGCAAAAACAGTACCATCACCCGTAGGTTTTTTTACCACACCCAAATTAGGAATTAAGGTAGTAAAAGGATAATCAGCGATTTTCGGACGTGCGGCTGATAAAGAAGAAATTAAAGTTGATTTACCCGCATTTGGTAAACCAATAATTCCTACTTCTGCTAACAATTTCAACTCTAAACGTAATACCTTCTTTTCCCCTTCTAACCCAGGAAGGGCATATTCGGGGACGCGGTTACTATTACTTAAAAAATGTTGGTTTCCTAGCCCACCTTTACCACCTTTAGCAACCTGAAAACTTTGACCAGGTTCAACTATATCGCATAGTAAAGCACTCGTTGCCGCATCATAAACAGAAGTACCACAGGGAACTTCAACTATTAAATCTTTTCCACCTGCACCGGTACAATTATTTGGACCACCACGTTCTCCATTTTGCGCCTTAAACAAATGCTTATATCGAAAATCTAACAAGGTTTGGAGGTTGTTATCAGCCACAAAAATGATTGAACCGCCTCTTCCGCCATTACCACCGGAAGGACCACCTGCTGGTACATATTTCTCTCTGCGGAAAGCAACAATACCATCGCCTCCGTCACCTGCTTCTACTTCAATTACTGATTGGTCTATAAATTGCATAATTTAGTCAGTTGTCAGTTGTTAGTTGTTAGTTGTCAGTTGTCAATTACGCTAACAATTGACTACTAACAACTAATTTAAATATAAGGTGTAACATCCTCGCCACAGTCGTCTGCTAGGTAGGAAAGGGCGCGAAAGCGTAAACCTACCATTTGTTCATAAAGGGGGTTAATTTTACACAATGGCGGAATATGAACTATTTTCCGCCCGAATAGAGTTACATCTCTTTCAAAGGGACACTGGGAAGGAATCATCTTACACAAAAATTTCGCCACTCTGGGGTCTTGAATATCTAAACCGTCTAACCACTGACGCAAGGGACGTAAAGCGTCTGGGTGTGGGGCTTGAAGTCCAGCCGCAGGGAAATCGTTTATTTGTGCGGTATCTTCTAGGGTCTGACGTAAAGCCGTGAGTAAACTTTCTTGCAGTTCTAATTTTTGACACAATTGCTGAAGTAGGTCATCTTCACTAGGTGAGTATATACCATCAGCGATCGCTACCATTACCGCTGTCCGCAAGAAATTTTCCGCTACAGGCGTACCTTTACCCAATATAGCCGCTAATTCATCTGGTTCAATTATCTCTAGAGTATTCCAATCAACAGAAGGGGCTAATTCATCTTTGGTCAGATTAGTAATTAATTCCTGTTCTTGAGTATCAAAGTTACCATCAGCCCAAGCAATGGTCAGTAATCCACGTAACCAAGCAATAATTTGTTCGCTACTGTAAGGAGTTTGAGCAGTAGTTGTCATAAAAACTCAGTCCTGTAATTTTTATTAGTCAATATTAAGTTACCCTGAAGATAACTAAATTTCTGTACATTTAATTGGTGAAAATAAAGTAAATGTAGTCCAAGATGATCAGGAATTTTGTTGGGTTTCCTTGCTTCAACTCAACCTCCGAGATAAAAACTTTTTAGCCCGAACTAAGCAGTATTGATTCACAACGGCATAAAATATGGATATAATTGATTATGTTTGTCATTAATTAGGTATAAAGTATGTTCTCCTTTGGTATTGAACATGAAGTTGCTTTTCTCAATCATCAAGGAAAATTCGCAGATTTCCAGAATACAAAATTTGCAGATTTTCAGCAAATTGTTGACAAATTACCTATCTATCCCACTGACTATCCACAATTAAGAGTTGGTGATGCTGGGATTAAGAAAAAGCGTTGGTATATTGAAGGATTTGAAAGATTTAGCGACTCTGAAGCAGTAATTGACTGTGTAGCTAAAGGTATTGAAATTAGAACAACTATCCACTCTACTATTCAAGGAGCAATTGATGAATTAACCGCAAGTTTTATTTTATTACGTGATGTTGCTGCTAACTTTGGTTTTTCACCTGTTTTAGCCAGTTTTAATCCCTATACTTGCGTATTTAAACCACAACCCCCATTAAATGATTTTGAAATTAGGCAATTACAAGCTTATCCAGATGAACAAACTGCTCATATTTATATGGTTTCCTATGGACCAGATTTAAATATTTCTATGGCAAATTTATCTACTGAAAGGTTAATTGACATTGGTAAAAAGTTAACTTATTACAGCCCTTACATCATTCCTTTTAGTTATAGTTCTCCTTTTTATAATGGTGGTTTATGGGAAGGTTTATCAGTGAGGACATTTATTAGAACAGGAAAAAGATCCGCAACATTAGTTTTTTTAGAAACAGCAGAAGAACTGATTAAAAGTGTGCCTTCATTAACAAAAATTGCCCGCATTCCCTCAGAAGTAGGACGGATAGAATTTAAAGCTTGTGATAGTTGTGATAATTTCGCTATTTATGCAGGTTTATTAGCTTTATTAAAAGGTTTAGTATTAGATGAAACTTTACCAGGTAGAGCTATGATACCTGATGCTAATTTACACCAAATTTCGGCAAAATCAGGCTTTGAAAATGAAGACATTTTCGTTAACTCTTACAAACTTTTACAAGTTGCTGAAATTGCCCTTAAAGATGATCCTGATCTTGAATTTTTAACTCCATTAAAAGTCATTTTATCCGAGAAAAAAACAAAATCTCATGAATTAATTCAGTTATTCCAAAATTTAGGTTCAATTGAAGCCACTCTCAAGAAAAGTTATAACAGGTAATAGGTAATATTTACCAATGACCAATGACCAATGACGAATTACTTTTTCTTTTCCTCCTTTTCCTTACTAGGAGGAATTTGTTCAATAGGAATTAGTGATTCCATCACAGTTTTCACAATTGGTGCAGCTACTGTAGAACCATAGGCATTTTCTCCCTTTGGTTCATCCACAACTGCAAACACTACATAACGAGGAGATTCAACGGGCAAAATAGCGACAAAACTGGTAATTCTTGCACCCTTAATATATCCACCATTAGGACTAGCTTTTTGGGCTGTTCCCGTTTTTCCACCAATGCGATATCCGGAAATTTTTGCAGCTTTACCAGTACCCACATTCACTACTGTTTCCATCATTTCCACAACCTTTTGAGTAGTTGTAGCTGAAAAAATTTGCCGTGGTTCTGGGAGAGTCAGTGAATGGTGCGTTACTCCTTGACTATCAATTAATCCTCGGACTACATGAGGTGTCACTAATTTGCCCCCATTAGCTAATGCACCATGTAGTTGTACCAGTTGTAATGGAGTTAGAGAAAAACCTTGTCCAAAAGATGTTGTGGCTGGTTCAATGGCTGAAGAGATAAATTGTTCTTGACTTTTTAGTTGACCCGTAACTTCAAAGGGTAAATCCGTTTTAACTTTTTGTCCTAGTCCTAAACGTTCTAGCCAATTGTAGTATATGGATGGTTTTAATCGTTGAATGATTCTCACCATGCCAATGTTACTAGAAGTTTGTAAAATCTCAGGAATAGTTAATCGGCGATAACCAGTTTTTTCGGCATTTTTGATCGTATGTGTCCCGATTTTAATCGAACCAGGATCTTCAAAAGTATCGTCTGGTTTGATTGCACCATTTTCTAGAGCGATCGCCACATTTACAGGTTTAAAAGTTGATCCCGGTTCATAAAGATCAGCCACAGTCCAATTTCTAAACAGAGAAATATCAGATTTAGAATATTGATTTGGGTTATAGGTAGGTTGGGAAACCAAAGCAAGTATTGAACCATCAACCGCATCCATGACAACCACTGCGCCCCGTTTGGCACTAAATTTAGTCATTTGTTCTTTTAACGCCGCACGGGCTACCCGTTGCACACGGCTATCAATAGTTAGTTGCAGTTTTAAATCATCAGAATTCAGAAATCCCTCGGTCACATACTTCGGCATCAACGACCCATTTCCCGACTTACTCATGCGAACTATTTGTCCAGAACGTTCCAATAACTTTTCCTGACTATATTCCACACCAGCCTGACCACGACGGTCAAGATTAACATAGCCCACCACATCTGCTACCAAATCATCTTGGGGATAAAATCGAGAGTATTTTTGAATAAACTCGAACCCATTCAAGCGGAGTGATATCAACTTATCAGTAATATCTTCAGAAACACCAGAAGCTAGTAAAATTCCACTGCGTTTACTTTGGAATATTTTAACTAAATCAGCCTTTTCTCTGCCAATAACCGGACCAATTTTCTCAGCAATTTCCTCCTGGGATAGATCAAATAACTTGGGATGGCTATAGACATTATAAACAGGACGGTCAATAGCCAATATATTATTACCCCGATCTACTACCGGACGACGGGGAATATAAGGGCGTAAATTGACCATTTGCTGGTTTCGTGCCTTTTGAGTCAGCTTTTTTCCCTGAACAATTTGTAACTGATATAAGTTAAATGCCAACCCTAGCATGGCAATCATCAACACACCCCACACAGCCAACAATCGTAATTTAATATTGGGTGGGTTTTCCGGTATTTTCGGATCAATATTTCCTATCTGAGATTGTTTAGAGAACTTTCGTTGTCGTCTGAATTCTAAATTACGTAAATTTCTCAATTTTGTTTTAATTGATGACTTCACCATTAGAGCAACATATAAGTTAGGGAATAGGAAATAGAAAGAATTTGACCAATTACCAATTACCAATTAATATCCTAATGGAGAAGGAGGTTCAGGTTGTAATTCTGGTTGAGAAGTTGAAAATGACGATTTGGGATAATTATTAGATGTTGGTGGTAAGAAAATTGTCCCTTCAGAAGTCGGTGATACCATTTTCGTACCAGGCTGTTCGGCTTCCTGTGCCATTTTGCTAGTCAGTGTCGCATTGGCAGTATTTAACTGTCGCTCATGACGTTGTAAGCTTTGTAGTTTACGGTACGAGTCACTCCAAAGCTCTTGAGAATATACTGTCCAACCATAAACTATTAATGTCGCTACCACTAATAAAAATGTGAAAACGGATGAATAGCGATTAACTGTATACATACGTAGCAACCATGTTGGCATAGTCGCAGCATTACTCATTTTATTTAGAGTAGCAGTTGATTGTTTATCGGTCTCGGTAGGTTGTTTTTTACTCGTTTCTAAGCTGGAAATGCGGGTTGCTGTCTTATTTCTGCGAGAACCTAAAAAATTTAAATTTATCCAAGCATTCCGGGAAATAGGTGATTTAACTGCTATCGGTTCACTCAGAAGTCGGGAGAAATTCTGTGTCTTTTTATTCGGACTTCGAGAACGTCGTCTATTCAATGACAAAGGAAACCTGCCCCATAACCAGGCATTTTTTGGGGAAACTGCTGATTTACGTTCAAAAACCATAATTTTTCTGATGGTAAATACTTTATTTTTGACTTGATTGAATTTTACCTAAAGTTGCATTAATCAGATCAAGAATTTGAAGCTATTCTAACTCTTAATCATGATCTATTCGTGTTACATATAATCTACAAAAATGTTACAAAAAAGAATGAGTTGAAATATGTAATCAGAAAGTCCTTAAAAAAAATCAAGAAATAAGGTATCTTATTCAACAGGCTGCATATTTTATTGCCACAATTGGTGAAAGAGGAGTTATGAAGACAAGAATTTTTGGTTTGGCTCTAATGTTAAGTCTAGCTACCATGCTTGGAGCTTGTGACGGTGGTAGTCAACCAGCAGGTACTACCAGTTCTCCAGCAGCAACCACAGGTGGCGAACCAGCAGATACTGGTGCCGACAACCTCTCCTGCGGCGACAACCTCTCCTGCGGCGACAACCTCTCCTGCGGCGACAACCTCTCCTGCGGCGACAACCTCTCCTGCGGCTACTCCCAAAAAACCTTAGTATAGGGTAGTACATCGCCCTTCGTGATTAGTTGGCATCTTTAAAAATTATTTTTCACAAAACTATACTGAGAAAGTTAGCTTAATTTGTGGATAAAGACTAAAGATTCAACTGCCTAATGGTATCAAGTTGGGTAAAAAACAGGAACATTCATCAGGTTTTGCTTCTGGGCTAGATTCAGTTCTCGCCCAGTCTGATTTTTTTATGTTCGTTTTCGTTTTGTCAGTAACCAAGTAAGATCAATGTATGTTGTTACTGCAATTTAGTACATCTCATTATTGTCGCAAAGCCCGATTGGCATTGGGTTATAAGGGAATTAGTTATCAAGTTGAGAATTTAACTCCAGGGCTGCATATTTTAAAGGTCAAGCCCTTAACTGGGTTAACGACACTACCGGTACTGTTACCCCAAATTGTCGGACAACCCCAAACTATTGCTGACTCTACAGAAATTTTCAAATTTTTAGAAAGCTATCAACCTGAACCTACTCTATTTTTACCCAATTCAGAACAGCAAACTCAAGCTGCGATGTTGGAAGATTGGTTAGATGAAAGTATAGGAACAGCTACTAGGTTTGTATATTATCAATTTCGCGCTAGTGAAGGTAAGTCAATTGACCCCTCGCTATTTAGCCAAATGGTGATTAAAATAGTTAGACAACAATATGGTATTAATGATACTACCGTTGAATTAGCGCGAAAAAGACTCGCCAATGCTTTGTTAGTATTATCTGCATATTGGCAAAAAAGTGATTATTTAGTGGGTAGCCGCTTGAGTATAGCTGATATTGCGGCGGCGGCTTTATTGAGTCCTTTAGCATTGATTCCCGATTATCGTCAGGAGTATCCACAGGTTTTTGAACGAATTATCAATATCCACCAGCTATGTGCTGAACCATTACCACCTGGACTTGAGAAATTAAAAATTAGAAATTAAAAATTAAAAAAAATAGAATTTAGAACTCCAAGAGAAATTGATGAAACGCATACTGCTGCTTATTTTGAGCGTGACCACTAGCATTTTAATCGTATTAGTGGGTCATAGTGGTAAAGCAGTGATGGCATTACCATCACAAGAAGATATACCAGAAGAGATATTGCGGACAGAGATTATTCTAACAGTGCGATCGCCCATTGATGGTAAAGTCCTTACGCCCGCAGAATATGCCGAATTGGAAACACAAATTCAAATAAGTCCACCACCACGATTAGCTTCTGGTATCCGCGATAAAGTATTTTTGCTGCAACTACGCAAAACATTATTACAACTTTTCCCATTTTTAAGTATTTAATCAGGGAATAGGGGAGCAGGGAATAGGGGAGCAGGGGAGGTTGGGGAGGTTGGGGAGGTTGGGGAGGTTGGGGAGGTTGGGGAGGAATTTCTTTCTGACAACTGATAACTAACAACTGACAACTGACAACTGACAGTGGCGACAAAGATGCAAGAATATGAATAGTTAAAAAGTAGATTTAGTTAATCACCATATATCACATAGGTAGCTTCATGTCCACAATCACAGTCGCCCCTGAACAGGTTAATCGCATTGTTGGCAATCAACATCACGATCCCTTTGAAATTCTGGGTTCTCATCTCATCGAGCAAAATGGTAAAACTGTCTGGGCTGTGCGAGCCTATCTCCCAAATGCCAGCGCTGCGTGGGTAGTAGTTCCAGAGGAACGGAAAGAATACCCCATGGATACAGTGCATAATCCACACTTTTTTGAATGCACCATTGAAACCCCAGAACTAAAAAATTATCAGTTACGCATTAAAGAAGGGGAACATGAGCGGGTGGTTAATGATCCCTACGCTTTCCGTTCTGCCCACTTAACAGAATTCGATCTACATTTATTTAGTGAAGGCAACCATCACCGCATTTACGAAAAATTAGGAGCGCACTCCACAGAAGTAGATGGTGTCAAAGGCGTTTATTTTGCCGTTTGGGCTCCCAATGCCCGCAACGTTTCCTTATTGGGAGATTTTAACCTGTGGGATGGACGCAAACACCAGATGCGGAAAGGACACACAGGCATTTGGGAATTATTTATTCCCGAAATAGGTGTAGGAGAACATTACAAATACGAAATCAAAAATTTTGAAGGACATATTTACGAAAAATCTGATCCTTACGGTTTCCAGCAAGAACCCCGGCCAAAAACAGCATCTATTGTTACTGACTTAACTTCCTACACCTGGAAAGACGAAGACTGGCTGGAAAAGCGGCGACATAGTGACCCCTTGAGTCAACCCATTTCCGTTTACGAAGTCCATTTAGGCTCTTGGTTACACACTGCTAGTGCAGAACCTGCCAAATTACCCAATGGGGAAACTGAAGCTGTCGTTGTCGTTTCCGAACTAAAACCCGGCGCTCGGTTTCTGACTTATCGGGAACTAGCAGACAAACTCATTCCCTACGTCAAGAAATTAGGATATACCCATTTAGAACTCCTCCCAATTGCCGAACATCCCTTTGATGGTTCTTGGGGTTATCAAGTAACCGGTTATTTTGCGCCTACTTCCCGTTTTGGTACACCTGAAGACTTCATGTACTTTGTGGACGAATGCCATAACAATGGTATTGGTGTCATTGTAGACTGGGTTCCTGGCCACTTCCCCAAAGATGGACATGGTTTAGCATTCTTTGATGGTAGTCACTTGTATGAACACTCTGATGCTCGCAAAGGTGAACATAAAGAATGGGGGACTTTAGTATTTAACTACAATCGCCATGAAGTCCGTAATTTCCTAGTGGCTAATGCCCTGTTCTGGTTTGATAAATACCACATTGACGGAATTCGGGTTGATGCGGTTGCTTCCATGCTCTACCTTGATTATTGCCGAGAACCAGGAGAATGGTTGCCTAACGAATACGGTGGTCGAGAAAATTTAGAAGCTGCTGATTTTTTACGTCAAGTTAATAGCTTGTTGTTTAGTCATTATCCTGGTGTGCTTTCCATTGCGGAGGAGTCCACATCTTGGCCAATGGTATCTTGGCCTACCTACACAGGTGGATTGGGCTTTAATTTAAAATGGAATATGGGTTGGATGCACGATATGCTGGACTACTTCAGCATGGACCCCTGGTTTCGCCAGTTCCATCAAAATAACATCACCTTTAGTATGTGGTATAACCACAGCGAGAACTTCATGTTAGCTCTCTCCCATGATGAAATCGTGCATGGTAAGAGTAATATGATTGGTAAAATGCCGGGTGATGAATGGCAGAAGTTAGCTAATATCCGCTGTTTGTTTACTTATATGTTCGCTCACCCCGGCAAGAAAACCATGTTTATGAGCATGGAATTTGGTCAGTGGAGTGAGTGGAATGCTTGGGCTGATTTGGAATGGCATCTATTACAGTTTGAACCACACCGACAGTTAAAGGATTTTTTCCAGTCTCTTAACCATTTTTATCGTTCTGAACCAGCTTTATACACTCAAGATTTTGACCAAGCCGGGTTTGAGTGGATTGACTGTACTGATAACCGTCATAGTGTGGTTTCTTTTGTCCGTCGTGACAAGAATTCTGACGATTTTATGATTGTGGTTTGTAATTTTACCCCTCAACCCCATTCTCATTATCGTATTGGTGTGCCAGAAAAGGGTTTCTACACTGAGTTGTTCAATAGTGATGCGCGTCAGTATGGCGGTAGTAATATGGGCAATTTAGGTGGTAAGTGGACTGATGATTGGTCTTTGCATAATCGTCCTTATTCCTTAGATTTGTGTTTACCTCCTTTGGGTGTATTAATGCTCAAGTTGGATAAACAGAAATCTGCACAGGTAATGGAATAATCCTGTAGGGTGGGCATTGCTCACCCTATGTTTTTCTTAGTGAGTTTGTCGTTACATACTTTGGTTTTTTTACGTCGTTCTACTTAGCAAGACGTTATTTGTCGCAATCTCTGTCAAAATTAGAACTAGATGATCATGAATTTGAGCTATGGGTTTGTTTTCAACAGATAATTGTCGTGTTACATAAATGCTAGATGACCTAGAACACCAAACTACCAAGATTTAAAAACCTAGCAATTTCATCCAACAGTGATTGCGGTTCATCAACACGAATTAAATGTCCGCTGTTCTCAAATATTTTCAAGTAGGCATTAGGAATAGCTTGAGCAATTTCTTCAGAAAACTCTGGGGCGCAGATCCAGTCATGCCGCCCTGCAATCACAAGAGTTGGTGAGGTAATCTTATGTAATTCGTTGAGGATATTATAGTCATTTAAGAAGCCACTAAAGGCAACATTAATGGCATCAACAGAGAGAATTGTTTCGTCTGAGTCTGGGGAATTTAATTTCCGGTCATTGTTTTGGGAGTACATTGAACCCATCACCCGAAAAAATTGGCGTAGCTGTTCTTCATTTTCAAAATTACCTGACCAAAGTTGAAGAGCAATTGCTTTTTGTTCTTCGTTTCCCCGTTCTGCCAGAATTTCCTGAGCGCGTTCTAGAAACCGGGAATTAGCTGCTGTGGCAATGACAATCAGGTGTGAAACATTTTGGGGATACTTCACAGCATAAGAAAGAGCAACCATACCTCCATAGGAAGAACCGATTAAAACGATTTTCTCCAGTCCTAGATATTGGCGTAGGGCTTCCATATCGTCAACATTATTATCCAGGGTATAGGTTTCTTTGAGTCCACGGGCTGACCTTCCCTGCCCCCGATGGTCAAAATAGACTAGCTGGAGGTGATGGACGAGGGGAGAAAAGCACGGTTTATAACTCGTGTGGTCAACTCCAGGTCCGCCGTGAATTATGAAAGCAACAGGTTTCTGACGTATTCCTTGTTCTTCAACTACCAAACTACAGCCGTCAACATCAAAATAGATTTCTGTATCCCGTATTTTAGCTCGCATTCTTGAGTGTCAACCCCAGTAACTCATGTTCAATTCTGCCGTAATGATAACACCAAATTAATAGAGCGCGGCTCTTTTGAGAAGACAATTTTCATCCTGATATAAAGCGTAAAGTTCATGAAAGGTAAGGATTGTAAGTTTTAGGCATTCCGAAAAGGGGGTCGCTCAAATTTAAAAATTGAGATCATATCTTTATTTTGCAAGTCTTGGACATTCGGCTTCAGCGTTTGAGAATCCATCGGTTTTTACTCCCCACCCTAATAAATTCACTACCGTAAATTTTCCCTTTAACATCAAGGATTATACAAACAGTGAAAATACGGAAGCAACGCTTTTACATATTTCTTATTATTTCTTGTCATTACGGGTAAATTATGCTAGTAAAGCGCAAATCATTTAAAAAATTTAACATAGCATCATTAATGACAAATTAATATAAGTATTGAATCATAGATGCGATCGCTTAAAGTTAATTTATGGCAAAATGCGATATTACATAAAATGCCACTGCTTATACTATAGCGGTTATTGGTTGAGTGAAATACAAGAAACCAACACCCTCTCTGCAAGCGAGGAGGGGGCTTATGACTGTATATCATGCGAGTGCATACCGCTATAATGATTGTAATGAATTATAATAATAATGGTTCAGAGGATTATGAATATGAGTGTAGTTATTCCTAATGAAATACTAACCACAACTCGCATGAATGAAGAGGAAATGAAACGAGAAATTGCGATTATGCTGTTTCAAAAGGAAAAGTTAACTCTTGCTCAAGCTAGTCGCTTTGCTGGTATGAATCGTATAGCATTTCAACATTTACTCGCAAGTTATCAAATCCCTATTCATTACGGAGTAGAGGATTTTGAACAAGATATCAAGAATTTGCGGGAGATGGGTAGACTGTGATTGTTGTCAGCGATACTTCACCCATTAATAATCTTGCAGCTATTAACCAGCTTCACTTATTACAACAGCTTTACGGAACAGTTCTAATTCCTGAAGCCGTTTATCAAGAATTAACTGATCCTGATTTTCCCGTAGCGGGTGGAAAGGAAGTACAAACTTTTACTTGGATTCAAATCCGTGCAATTGAAGATCGGACGATGCTTAAAGCACTTAGCAGTGAACTTGATCCTGGAGAAGCAGAGGCTATAGTTTTAGCCTTAGAAATGAAAGCAGAACAAGTTTTAATTGATGAACGTCGTGGCCGCATGATTGCTGCTAGACTTAATCTCCATTATACCGGAATTTTAGGAGTTTTAGTAGAAGCCAAAAGTCAAGGTTTCATTTCTACTGTTAAACCTCTGTTAGATGATCTTATTAATAAAGCAGGATTTTGGGTTACTGAACCTTTGTATAAAAGTGTCTTACGGCTAGTTAATGAAACAAAGTAAAATCAGGTCAGAAGATTATGGGTAATTATTTAATCATAGATGCGATCGCCAGTAGGGGCAAACCCCCTGTGGTTGCCCCTAATACTGGGGTAGGCACGGAGGCGCTACCTTTATTTAAAATATTGAGTTCTTAAATACACAAAAATATTACTTAGTCTAAGAATATCAGCCGATAAAGTTTCTTAACAAAAGCTCTACTGTTTAAGCTAAAAGTTAGACAGTGAAATACTTTGAGAACTGTCACCTAACAGTTGAGGGTGGAGAATGTGGGATATATACTATGCTAGGGATCAATAGGTGATCCCCTTCTCAGTTTCCCCCAAGTGAGTTTCCCAACCTTGCTCGTAAATATGCTCAATGTCTTGCTCACTAGGACATTTACCACGTCTTAACGCCTTTCTCGCTCTGAGAAAAGCTTCTGTATATCCTGGTCTAGTCATTTAAGGTTGGCGATCGCCAGGTAAATGCACAGGCTAACACTTAGTTTCTAGATTTACAAAAATATTACATAGCTGGAGAATATCAGCCTATAAATTTTCTCAACAAAAGCACCCACTACTAGATATAATTTTCTGTAAGTTGAAAAAAACATTAAGATTAGCGTAAAAATTACATTAAAATAAAGATTACGCTTTTATTAAACTGACTAGCTAAATACCCAAATTAGGAGGAATATATATGGCTCTCGTACCAATGCGGTTGCTTTTGGATCACGCTGCTGAACACGGTTATGGTATCCCCGCTTTTAACGTTAACAACTTAGAGCAGATTCAAGCAATCATGAAAGCGGCGGTGGAAACAGATAGCCCCGTAATCTTACAAGCTTCTCGCGGCGCTCGTAACTATGCCGGAGAAAACTTCCTCCGTCACCTGATTTTGGCTGCGGTAGAAACCTATCCTGAGATTCCCATTGTCATGCACCAAGATCATGGTAATGCTCCTTCTACCTGCTATTCAGCTATCAAGAACAACTTCACCAGCGTGATGATGGATGGTTCTTTGGAAGCTGACGCTAAAACCCCTGCCAGCTTTGAATATAACGTGAGAGTTACCAGTGAAGTTGTCAACGTTGCTCACTCTTTGGGTGTCAGTGTTGAGGGTGAATTGGGTTGTTTGGGTTCTCTAGAAACCGGTGCCGGTGAAGCTGAAGATGGTCACGGTTTTGAAGGTACACTAGACCATTCTCAACTATTAACTGACCCTGATGAAGCTGTTGACTTCGTAGAAGCAACTCAAGTAGATGCTTTAGCTGTGGCTATCGGCACAAGTCACGGCGCTTACAAATTTACCCGTAAGCCTACTGGTGAAATTTTGGCTATTAGCCGCATTGAAGAAATTCACCGCCGTTTACCTAACACCCACTTGGTAATGCACGGTTCTTCTTCTGTACCTGAAGATTTATTGGCACTCATTAACCAATATGGTGGCGCTATTCCTGAAACCTACGGTGTACCTGTGGAAGAAATCCAAAAAGGTATCAAGAGTGGTGTGCGTAAGGTAAATATTGACACCGATAACCGTTTGGCTATTACTGCGGCTGTGCGTGAAGCTTTGGCTTCTAATCCCAAGGAATTTGATCCTCGTCACTTCCTCAAGCCTTCTATTAAATATATGCAAAAGGTTTGTGCTGACCGTTATGTACAATTTGGTACTGCTGGTAACGCAAGCAAGATTAAGCAAGTTTCTTTAGAAGATTATGCTGCTAAGTATGCTAAAGGCGAATTAGCAATGAGAGCGGCTGCTAAAGTTTAATTTGGCAGTATGAGAATTAGGGCATAGCATTGCTATGCCCCTACAAGAATAAACTGGGTGACGCTAAAGTTTCCTGGTTTTATTAATTAATGTGATAGACTTAGGTAATAGCAGTAAATAAGGCTATTTGTATGACTACCAATTTACAATCTACATCCTTGAGTAGTTATCTTTATAATCAGGATTATTGTTTATGGCTAGAAACGACAGCTAAGTTATTGCGTAATCATCAATTAGATCACGTTGATTTTGAGCATTTGATTGAAGAAATAGAGGACATGGGGAAAGAGAAAAGACGTGAACTTAAAAACCGACTCATAGTTTTACTCATGCACTTACTCAAGTACCAATATCAATCTGAAAAACGTTCTTCTAGTTGGGTAAGTACAATTTGGGAACAGTTTTATCAAATTGAATCTTTATTGGAGGATAGTCCTAGCCTTAAACCTTATTATTTAGAACTATTTTCTGATTGTTATTTAAAAGCTGTTCGCGCTGCTAGTACGGAAACTAAATTATCTATTCAGATGTTTCCTGTTGACTCTCCTTTTCTGCCTTTAGATGTCATTAATTCTGATTTTATAATCACGCTGCTTAGTCAGGAGGAAATTTAATTTTTATTTCTCGTTCAATTAGTCTAAATTGTCATGAGCTAAACCCAAATTTAGTTCATGTTCATTGTGTATTTTCATATATAGCATTTCCTAGTCTAATGAAGTATAAAATTATCTGCGTTTATCTGCGTCCATCTGCGTTTGATCATTAACTTTAAACACTAAAAGGCTTCTTATTTACTGTCACCTGTCACCTGTCACCTGTCACCTGCTATACCTAATCAGGCTATTGGGGAAAAAAAAAGGCCAAAAAATAGGGGGAAGTTGAACTTTCCCCCTGGTTATTATTGTGATGATCATCTGGCTTTTGATTTTCTTTGAGTTTCTGTCTGAGCATTTGCCTTTGTTTTTTCAGTTGCCGTTTTCTAGCAGAACCACCTCGACCTTTATCGTTTCTGCCTTCTCGACGTGGGGATTCCCAGCGTTTAAGTTGCATAGTTTTGATTGCTAAAGTTTCATCATGTAGTTCTACAGTAGCATGATTTTTGCTCTATAGCTACTGTATTTTGGATTCAGTGAGAAAATATTGCAATCTTGGAAATAATTATTTCAACTTTGTTGAATATGACTATGTAACATCACCAAGGTTTCCGCTAATTGACTCAAGCGATTTTCTAGGTCTTGTTTGCGTCCTAAGAGTTGTCGTAATCTTTGGTGACGTGCGATCGCTATACTGACACTAGGAACTTGTTCAACTGGACAGGGACGAGACCAGACCTGACCGGCTTTATCTACTCCACATAGTCGGTAGTCAGTATGTAGTGGTTTATGAGATTCTTTTTCACCATTAGCACAAATTTCTTCTACATAGTCCATGAGACGCTCTACTTCTGCATGGCGTAATGCTGATGTTCCTACTGTTTCTGGCTCTTGGGCATTGGATTCCAACCAGCCATTAATAATTGGACCTTCTAAGTAAAT
Organism: Anabaena sp. AL09; assembly: GCF_001672255.1. Lineage (NCBI taxonomy): Bacteria > Bacillati > Cyanobacteriota > Cyanophyceae > Nostocales > Nostocaceae > Anabaena > Anabaena sp. AL09. The sequence goes on along the minus strand of NZ_LJOQ01000062.1, from coordinate 14,864 downwards.
ATCTTGAATATTTTGGACTATTCTTTGTAATTCTATTTGCCAACTAGCAACTTTTTCTTGGATTTCTTGGAGCATATTCATGGCTAGGGCTGGGTTAGCGCCGTGACGATGATTGCTGAATGATGGAGTTTTAAATTTAGGCAGAGTTGGCGTTTTTTCTCCATTGTCTTGGGCTGGAAAAGCTGGGACAGAATCATGGTGAGGAAATAAATTTGCCTCTGGAATTTTATGATTAACTGGATCTGTTTCTAAGTTATTATCGGTTTGGGCGGTAGTTGGGGAATTTTCTCTAGATTCCTGGGGACGGATACTAATGCGAAAGGAAAAGGAACGTTTGGTTTCATCACCTATTTCTGTGGTGACTTCATCATTGCGAGTTCCTAAATCATGCAATGTTGCCTCGATCCGTTTTAACCCTGGTTTCATAAGAATATCCTCAAATTTATGGTCTTGATCAAGAAAGAATTCAGGAGTACAAAAAGGTGGCGATTGTGGGGATACTTGATTTAACTCGTGTATTCTTTCTGTTTAAATATTATATGATCAAATGATGAGTAAAGTGATTTTGGTGACTGGTGCAGCCCGTTCTGGTAAAAGTGAATGGGCGGAAGATTTGGCGATAAATTCCGGCAAAACTGTAGTGTACATCGCCACGGCTACACAAAATCCAGATGATCAGGAATGGCTTGCACGGATTCAAAAACATCAACAACGTCGTCCTCAAGATTGGATAACTCTGTCTGTACCTGGGGAACTGACTGCTGCGTTGGCTCAATCTCAGCCTAATACTTGCCTGTTGGTTGATTCTTTGGGAACTTGGGTGGCTAATTTTCTGGAAGAGGATGATTTAGTTTGGGAAAATACTGTGAGGGAGTTCCTGGAAATTCTGCCGTTAGTTGCGGCTGAGGTGATATTTGTGGCGGAAGAAACTGGTTGGGGTGTAGTTCCAGCTTATCCTATGGGGCGCAAATTCCGCGATCGCTTGGGTGCATTAGTTCGACAGTTAGGGACTATTTGTGAACCTGTTTATTTGGTTACGGGTGGTCATGTTCTGAATTTGAGTTTATTAGGTGTAGCGTTACCAGCAATTAAGTCTTAATTCAAGTTTAAAGGAATCACTTTTTTGTTTCGCGCAAAGGAGCAAAGATAGTTAGATGTCAGAAAATTAACTAAAAATCAAGCTGTCACCATCATTTTTAGAATTGCTACTTAATCAATCTCTACCATAGTGGCACTTAGCACCCGATCAAAGCTAAAATTAGGAATTGGAGAGTTAACCCATGCCATGTTTGACATATTGCCTTTTCGCGTTGAATTAGATACAGTTGCCATCGCTGGAGCTTGTTTATGGGCTTTAGCATTATATTTGAGTTTTTCCCAAGTTAGAGAATGGGTAACGACACAACTCAATCGCTGGTTCAATTTTGCTGAACAGTCCCTTTATACCAGTCAGTCAGAATTTGAAAAGACACGCAAAGCCAGAGAAGCGCAAAATTCCTTCTATGCTTCACTATTTAGCATTTTCCCGTTTTTAATATTTGGTGGTTTATCTAACTGGATTTTAGATATCAGTTTAGGTAATAGTTGGGGAATTAGCATTGGGATACTTGCTTGTATGGGTGCTGGTGTTTATGAACTAGGACGCAGACAAGGGGAAGAGTAAATTTAGCTCCTTTCAATAGCTAATAATTTACTATTGAGTAATCATTAAAGATATCAAATAGAACATTTTTAGAATAACTCTTCTTTTACCAAAATTGCCAACTTTTCCGCAGCCCCACCTTCACCCCTAACACTGCGTAACTTATCCCGAATAGCTGCTAATTTTTCGGGATTTTCTAACAAATCTAAAACCATTTTTCCCACAATTTCGGGTTGCAATTTACCTACCAATTCTGGAACAATTTCTGCTTGCGCCCAAATATTCGGCCAAGCTAATAAACCCTTATTTTTTATCATCCACCAATTAATTAATTTAGCAAAACTAGAACCTACTCCCGGTAAATTTGCTAATATTCCTGGTAAACCATCCCAAGAACGCATAGCATCTAATTGTTGAGTTGGTAATAGGACAATCATCGGGACAGCTAATGCACCTAATTCTGCGGTATTTGCACCAACTGTAGTCAAACAAATAGAACATTGAGATAATAAATGATAAGCGGGATTTTCTGATTTTAATGCTACTATTAAACCTGTGGAAGTCACCAAATTATCACCTATTAAATCAGCACCTTGAAAGTTAAAAGCTTTAGCCAATGGGTTATTTTCAGGTTTAGCAAAATCAGCTAAAGTTGATAGATCTAAAGTTGGTGCAACAGGAATAAAAAACTTTGTTTGGGGTAATTTACTGTGAATATATTCAGCAATAGCTAAAGTTAAAGGTACACCTTGGGTTAATTTTGCTGCTTTTGAACCTGGTAAAATGCCAATAATGTTAATTTGGGATTTGGGATTTTCAATTTTAGATGTTATTTCATTCTCTGCTGCTTCTAACATTAAATCACCAACAACAGTGAATTTATCTATATATTTAGGAGAAACATTTTTCGCAACTTGAGCTTTCATAATTGCAAACTTATCTATAAAATTGTGCCAACGCGCTGACCATTCGGCGTAAACTACTGTTTTATATCCTAACTTCTTACCAATAAGAACGGGAAAAAGTTGATCACCACCTAAAAATACCACTGCACCTTGATTTCTCCAATCCCAATTTTCTGCGGTTTTTCCCCATAGTAAAAATTGCCAAAAATCTGCTGCTGCTTGAACTCTATCAACCTCTGGGTAGCCCAACGCTATAGCAGCTTCTTTTCCACTAGCATGGGGACAAGGTGATAATATTACAGAAATTCTTACTTGAGAAATATCATGTCCTAATTGTTCTCTCAATGCTTTGACAACAGGACGTACCCAAGTTGTAACTTCTCCTGGTCCATTGGAAAGAATGAGAATATCTACCGATGAAGTCATTTAATTATTACCTGATAAGTTATAAAATTCAATTATACCGATATAATGAATGAAGAGAATAAAACAGAATCTAGAAGTGAGCATCTCAATTAAATCTAGTAACCGGGTATCTAAAGTTTTGTATCATAGTTAATTAAATTAATAACAAAATCAAATAACAATGTATCATGGTGGTTAGTAGTGTAAATGTTTAATGCTTTCCTTGCTGTTTTCAAAGGGTATCAGGTAAGCTACGCCCTGATTTACCAATAGCAGAATGTGGAAGCTTTAACGGGTAAACTTAGTTGGGTAATACTGATGTCTAAGGAAAAAAAAGGTAATAAAGAAACTAAAAAGCCTAAGAAAGATGCCAAGGACAAAAAAGAGAAAAAAGACCCAAACAGATATGATGGTTTAGGCAAGTAAGAAATAGCAAGCAAATTCCTGAGAATTTCTTTTAGGGTATAACAAGGGTTTTAGGCTCACAGATTAATGGAATTATCCGTGTAGATAGATGGATAATTCCATATTTTCGCTCAATGATCATCCTAAACTTCAAAATATTATAATCTAATGGAGCTAAGCGGATTCGAACCGCTGACCCCCTCAATGCCATTGAGGTGCGCTACCAACTGCGCTATAACCCCGAAATTCCAATGCAGTAAGCTTTTTGGCTTATTGGTTGGTTTTTTTTATTTGTCTCTTTTGTGATTATACATTAATCTATGTCAATTCAGTCAAGAAAGTTATATTAAGAAATATTAAGCAGCAAATTAACCTTGACACCGATAAACCAAAACAAAAAAATAGATGTGGTTTTCAACCTAATTAATCTCCAACCGCCTAGAATCATGCTGGAACCGCAGTGCGGAATTAAAAATTAAAAATTAAAAATTAAAAAAGCAGATTACACAAGCTTTTGTCAAATTTTTAATGGTTGATTGACTTACCCCGTTGTGTACTAGGGAAATGTTTATTTGATAGCTGAATGCTGACAGTTACGCAATAGGACTGCTATAGTAATTTAATCATATTTTTGCAAATACTTATGGCAGCAAATAAATTCTTGAAAAATATCATTATTAAACTACTGACTGGGGGATCAAAACCAGAGTATGCTCCACAGACTAGTCAACTAACTTTAGCAGATGCGATCGCCAAAATTGACGGGCTTTTTGATTGTGAGGCTGTTTTAAAAGAATTTGATGCAGATGCTACCATATCTTACTACACCCAAAGCGAGTGGGGTTATCAAATCTATCACTCTGGACAAGATGCTATCCACATGGCATTAAACCCTGATGGTATATTTGATCCAGATGGTTATTATGCTCAACCACGAGTAGTTGCTGAACAAATTCGTAAACTTGATGCCAAGACCGTTTTAGAATTAGGATGTGGTAAAGGATTTAATAGCTGTTTTTTAGCCCAGCAGTATCCAGAAGTACATTTCACTGGCATTGATTTAACACCATCGCATATTAAAATAGCACGTCGCAAAGCCGATAAATTTGCTAATCTATCTTTTCAAGAAGGTAACTTTAATCGCCTAAACTTTTTAGATCAATCCTTTGATATTGTTTTTGCCTTTGAGTGTTTATGTCACGCCTCTGAAGCAGAAACACCACTGGCAGAAATTTTTCGGGTGCTGCGTCCAGGTGGACAATTAATTATCTTCGATGGTTATCGTAAAATTAAGTTTACACAACTCCCTAAATTACTGCAAACCGCAACTCAACTTGTAGAAATATCAATGGCAGTTCGTCATGGATTTTCAGAAATTAATGATTGGAATGCTATCGTCCAATCAATTGGCTTTCAAATTCAAACTATTGAAGATATTTCTTTAGCAATTCAGCCGACATTATTAAAATTACAAAAATTATCCTGGAAACTTTTTTCCTTGTCTTGGCAAGTGAAAATACTTATTTATTTGTTACCTAAATATTTAATTAGAAATTCAATCGCTGGTCTTTTAATGCCTTTTACTGTCAGTCCTAAAGGGGAAGCTTTTGGATATTATAAATTAATCTTAGAACGACCTTTAGAAGAGAGTTAAACTCGATGAATTTGAACTTTGAGCGCAGATAATTCCTGCGCCCCTACAATTTCCTAATATTGCGGCACAGAAGGATCAACTAAAATCGAATAAGCGGAAATCCCACCCTTAATATTTTTAACATTTGTAAATCCTTGAGTAACTAACCACCCACACATCTGAGCAGAGCGGATACCATGATGACAGAGAACAAGAGTTTCTGCATGAATATCAAAGCGGATAGGCACTTGTTCACTCCATTGCTCATATTCACTCAAAGGAAGATTGACAAAACCATCTAGCCGTGATAAAGCAATTTCCTGGGGTTCACGCACATCTATTAACTGAAGCGTTCCTTCGTGATTTTTCAGCCGTTTGGCTAGTTCCTCAACAGTAATTTCGGAAAAGGGTTGATCAAATGATGTATTTGTCATGCAGTTTTTCTAAAAAATCCTATACTATTCATGTTTGCAGAAAAACTAAAAAATATAAAGAATGTGAACAGTCAACACGTAACAAAAAATATTAAACTTGGTTTCCTTATAGCTGGCATAGTCACGCTTATACTAGCTTGCGTAGCTAAATTCTCCTGGTTTTCGGGGAAAAGTCCAGTTAGTCTTGTCGTTCGCAACTCTCAACCCGCTGCGGCTATATTTGTCTCCAAGTCTTCACCAGCAATGGTATCATTATTGGTCAATCCCGACGGGTTACAGACAATAGCAGCAAAAGGAGAATTTTCTCAACTCAAAAATAGTCTATTGACAAAAAATAATATAGATTATTCAAATGATCTTAAACCCTGGTTGGGTGATGAAATTACCCTAGCTGCAACTACCATAGATATAGACCGTGATCCAGACAACGGACTACAAACCGGGTATTTAATGGCACTTGCAACTACAAAACCAGAGAAAAGCCGTGAGTTTTTGGAATTATTATTTTCTAACCGGGCTTTTAGTGGGACTAATTTAGGAATTGAACGTTACAAAGGTGTCAAGGTTATTTCTGATAATCCCGAATATGCACCAGACTTAAAAACCCAAAATAGTTTAGCAGGTGCAGTTGTTAATAATTTTGTTTTGCTGGCTAATCATCCTCAAGTTATCAAAGAAGCAATTAATAATTTACAAGCACCAGATTTAAACTTAATTAGTTCTCTAGAATATCAAAAAGCTGCTCAACAAATCTCTAAAAATGCTGTAGCTGTGACTTTCTTAAATTTGCCCGAAGTTGGTAAATGGCAAGGATTAGAATTGGCAGAATCAACTTATAATAGCCAAATTCTCTCCTTCGTTTTAAATTCCCAAGGGTTGCTCACAGAAAGTACATTTTTAACAAATTCCCCAGTTGTACCTTCATCTTTACCCCTATCTCAATCTGTAGGAGCATTACAGTATATTCCAGAATCAACAGCTTTAGCGATCGCTGGCACAAATTTGAATAAATTAGGTAGTAGCGATATAGCAAAACTGTGGAAACAAGTAACAGCAAGCATTTACGGTTCTAGTGAAGAAGGGATTTCTCGATTACTACAACCCTTAGTAAAAATCCAAAACAATTGGAATTTAAACTTTAGCGAAGATATTTTCAATTGGATAACAGGAGAATACGCTTTAGCCTTATTACCCAATTCAGAAAATACAACCCCTCATTGGTTATTTGTCGTCGAAAAAAACCCAGAATTAGCAGCAGGAATCACACATCTAAATAATATTGCCAGTAGAAGTGGTTTTAACGTTAGTTCCCTAACTTTAGATCAACAAAAAATAGCAGCTTGGACAAAAATTACAGCCACAAGTGAAAATAACACATCTATTAATGTTGACACAAAAGTTAAAGGAGTGCATACAACCTTAGATAATTATGAAATTTTCAGTTCTGATTTAAAGACGCTAACAGCAGTTTTGAGTCAAAAGCAAAAATCTCTCCTAGAAAATCCCCAATTTAAAAATAGTATTGCGACAATTCCCCAACCCAACCAAGGGTATATTTATCTAGACTGGGAAAATAGTCAAGATATTCTCAAGCATCAATTACCTTGGATAAAATTTGCAGAAGTATTGGGTAAGCCACTTTTTGATAATTTAAAATCCCTGACAGTGAGTAGTTATAGCAGCGAACCAGGAACACTCAAAAGCGGAGTATTCTTACAACTGCATTAACAAATCAGAATTAACTCCACTTTAACAGTCCAGAAGCCTTAGATACTAAGGCATAGATGATTTAGTCCCCAATCACCAATCACCAATTACCAATTACCAATTACCAATTACCAATTACCAATTACCAATTACCAATCCCTAATTACCAAGTCACGATAATATGAGAGAGTAGCTTGTTATGCTATCAAGGGTACTATCTCAATGTTCTCTAGACTCCGTACCGATTTTCGCATTATCTTTGAACGTGACCCCGCAGCCCGGAATTGGTTGGAGGTTTTGTTTTGCTATCCAGGTTTGCAAGCCCTAGTTTTCCACCGCTTTGCACACTGGTTGCGTCGTCTTGGTCTTCCCTTTTTCCCCCGCTTGATTTCTCACATTGCGCGGTTTTTAACAGGTGTAGAGATTCACCCAGGGGCTACAATTGGTGAAGGCGTATTTATTGATCACGGAATGGGAGTAGTAATTGGGGAAACAGCCATTATCGGTAACTACGCGCTGATTTATCAAGGTGTCACCCTGGGGGGAACAGGTAAAGAAAGCGGTAAACGTCACCCCACATTAGGCGAAAATGTCGTCGTTGGTGCCGGTGCAAAAGTTTTAGGAAATATCGAAATTGGTGATAATGTCCGCATTGGTGCAGGTTCAGTGGTGTTGAGAGATGTACCATCTAGTTGTACCGTTGTCGGTGTTCCTGGTCGCATTATCTACCGTTCTGGAGTCCGGGTTGCACCTCTAGAACACAGTAACTTACCAGACTCCGAAGCCCAAATAATTCGCACCTTAGTTGACCGCATTGAAGCCTTAGAAGCACAAATTCAAGCTTTACAAACTCCCGCCAAAACTCCGGTTTTAGTTGGTAAATTCCTTCCAGAAGATGAATTACCAAAAGAACACAATTTTTGTAATATCAGAGATAAACAGATTCAGGAATTCTTTGATGGTGCGGGAATCTAGGAAGTTAAACACCAAAAATTCAAATTAAGGGTTTATTGCTTCAGTCAACCATTCTTGGTTTTCATTGCGGTAATAAACCCATCTATTTTGTGGTTCACCCCGCAATTCTAAATGATCTACTTGTACTGGTTCAAGTAATAATAAACAAAAATTTTCTAATGGTTGAATATTGTCTGGTGCTGGTGGTGTAAAAGCTTCTGGTGTTTGTACTCTCATGTTACCAGGAATAGGCCAAGCAAATTGTAACCTAGCTGCATCACTTAATTCTTGCCACATTTTAATTCTCGCAGGTTGTAAATGGGGGTGAGAATCAGCACTTATTAATATTAATTCTCCAGTAATCCGAAATTGTTCTCTGGTGTTGGGAAAATACCAGCAAACTTCCGCTGCGGATTGTTTGGATATTTGTTCAGCTTTTTCACTACGAATATCGGTAATAAATTTTAGCTGGTTGGTATCCTCTAGAAAGCCGCGAAAGACGACGGTACGATTAGCAGGAAAGCCATTTTCTCGCACTGTTGCTAGTTGTACATAACGGGCATAAACGAGGCTGCGGTTTTGATGTAGGGCGCGGGTAATCAGACTTCGCCAAGGTGTAAGATGCTTTTTAAATATAGTCATAATTTACACATTACAAGACATAGCGCAAAGTGGTCAATTGCAAAAAACAGCCAAATTGGCAAATGAATCATATTTAACTATGAGATATTAAATCGGTAGATAGCGCAAAGTAGTAAATCCGTAACGCTAAATTGGCAGTTCTTTGCGTCTTTGCGCCTTTGCGTGAGACTACCCCCAATTTAAGGAGAAAAAATGGATAGTGCTGAAAAATCAGCCTTAATATCGGAACTTGTCAAACTTGGCATTAAGCATACCTCTGAAAAAATAGTCAAGATTGCTAAACAAGCTGACGGCAAAATTGTCTTTTTAGAAGAGGGAAAACCTGGGAAAAGAGGAAGTGGACTATTACACATTTTGGAGAAACATCAAGAAGACTTTGCCAAACGGGGAATTTCTGAAGATGAAATCGCCGATGTTATTATGGCTGCTGTAATCAGTGGAATGTTTCTTGGTTATCAAGGAACAGTAGAACCTCGAAGAGAAATCTATGAAGTAAATTTTAATGGAAAAAAGCAGTATATAGCAGTGACAGTAGGCGATAATGGTTATATAGTTGGAGCTAATCCAGCCTCATTACCATAATTCCACCGTAGTAGCTATGGCAATAAAAATTAAACTAATGGCTGATTATGGGTGCGACCCTTTATGGTGGGCAGATCCTGATAAAGTTGGTAACATCGATCCAGCAAAACTGCCCCTCAGCCAAGAAACCATTAACCATTTGAGAAAATGGGCAACTGCTTATAATGCCACATTAAATTGGCAAGATCCTGGTAATTCACCAGATTTGAGTCCAGAAGCAGCAGCAGCTTTTGAACAAGAAGGTATTAGTTTGTGGAAACAACTACAAAAAGAACTTGCACCTAATTATGAAGTTATCTATTTCAGTGAGCAATTAAATCAAGTTGTAACTAATACAAATGAATTGGCATCTTTACTGACTATCTCTGCTTGATGAATAGTCAACGCAAAAATTACACAAACAGCATTATTACACAGATAGCCTATTCTACGAAAACTGACAGATAAAACTTTGAGATTCTATTACCCTGATAATGCACTGTCAGGGTCTTATACTTAACCTAAAAACAAAAATATAGTTATAATTGACACAAACTCAGCTATAGCGCAAAGTGGTAAATTTTTCAATCTTTAATCCTAAATCTACTTGGCGTATAGTCATAGTTTGTCCATAAGAAATCATACTCAAATTATGCTTCAAGAACTTGATAGCCTGCGTGACGACGTAGGAGTCATACGTCAACGTCAGGGTGCAACTTTTCCAGAATCCGCGCCAGCAGCCAATCCAGTGTTTTTTAGAACCTACAGCCGTCGGACAGATGCAGGTTTGAGAGAAACATGGGACCAGGTGTGCGATCGCACTTTACGCGGTTTAGTAGAACTGGGAAAACTCACCCGTGAAGAAGCTGCAATTTTAGACAAGATGCAGCGAAACATGAAATCTCTCCCCAGTGGTCGCTGGATGTGGGTTGGTGGCACAGATTGGTTAACCAAACCCAAAAACTTCTCCGGTGCTTATAACTGCACCTCTACCAACCTTATAGACTGGAGTGCCTTTGGATTGATGATGGATCTAGCCATGATGGGCTGTGGTACAGGTGCGATCATCGAACCACAATATATTAATCAACTTCCCTCTATCCGTAATCGCCTAAACATTACCATTAAAGGTGAAATTGGCAGCACACCCCAAGAACAGCGGCGTGAATTTACACAAACCCATATAGAAGCTAACACCGCTACTATCCACGTTGGAGACAGCCGGGAAGGTTGGGTAAAATCCTATCAAACTCTTTTAGAACTTTCGACGGATGAACGCTTTACAGGTGACATTCAGGTAATTGTTGATATTAGCGATGTGCGCCAATCTGGGGAAACCCTCAAAGGTTTTGGCGGCATGGCTAACCCTGTAAAATTACCTGGATTGTATCAGCGTTGCGCCTCTATTCTCAATAAGGCAATAGGCAGACAATTAAACTCAGTTGAATGCTGCTTATTAATTGATGAAGCTGCTGTCACTATTGTTGCTGGCAATATCCGCAGAAGCGCGGGTATGAGACAATTCATTTCTGAAGATGAACAAGGCGCAACTGCTAAAGATAACTTATGGCAACAAGACGCAGAAGGTAACTGGCGTATAGATCCAGAGCGTGATTCTTTGCGGATGGCCAACCATACCAGAGTCTTTCACCGCAAACCAACCTTAGAAGAATCCATTGCTGCTGTACGTAAACAATATTACAGCGGTGAAGGGGCAATTCAATGGGCTGGTGAAGCAGTCGCTAGAGCTAATGCTGATTTATTAAATACACCAGAACGGAAAAGAGACTTTTTGCAGGCTTACGAGCAAGGGAAAGTCGAGCAATGGATAAAAGAATACCATCCTGAAATTGATGCTAATGAGCTAGAACATAGAACAGGTAGGTTTGGTTTAAATCCGTGCATAACGGCTGATACTTGGGTTCACACTGAACAAGGTGCAAGACTTGTTAAAGATTTGATAGGTAAACAGTTGAGTGTGTATGTCAATGGAGAATTGTTCAGCACTACAACCGATGGCTTTTGGTTTACAGGAGTCAAACCCGTATTAAAAGTTATCACTCAAGAGGGCTATGAATTGCGTTTAACTGGCAATCATCAGCTACTTAAGGTGACTGCTCAAACTCAGAAAAAGCAATACTCCGAGTGGGTAGAAGCTGAAAATTTGAGTCCTGGTGATTATATTTTCGTTCATAATCATCGTGGGGTACAACCTTGGGATAGTTTTGGTACTTTTGATGAGGGTTGGTTGCTTGGTAATCTCATTGGTGATGGTAGTATTGCCTCAACACAATCGGGTAAAACAGCGTATCTACGATATTGGGAAGATACTCAAGAAGAAATGGGAAGATATGCTGTTACTTTACTCAAAAAGGCTGTTGATTTTTCTGGCTCCACAGAGTCTGGACACTACCATAAGCAGCTAAAACATCGAGTGATCAACTCATCAGGGTTAGCTAGATTGGCAGCTAATTATGGTGTTACCTTAGAACACAAAATGCCAACAGATAAAATTGAGGAAGCCAGCTATGAATTTTATCGTGGTTTCTTACGTGGCTTATTCGATGCTGATGGTAGTGTACAAGGTAATCAACAAAAAGGTGTTAGTGTCAGACTGGCACAAAGCAACCTGGAAACTTTGAAAATTGTTCAAAGAATGCTGGCTCGATTGGGTATTATTTCAACAATTTATCAAGAGCGTCGTAGTGAAAGCTATCGTCATCTTCCTGATAGCAATCGTCAACCAGCCTTGTATTTTTGCAAAGCACAGCATGAGCTTGTAATCACCAATGATAATATCTATGCGTTCCAAAGCATTATCGGATTTCAGGAACCTCAAAAAGCTAATCGCTTGCAAGAATTAATTAGTGGATACAAACGACAACTAAATCGTGAGCGATTTGCAGTTAAAATCAAGGAAATTATACCTGATGGAGTGGAAGCAGTTTTTGACTGTACTGTACCAGGGGTTTCTCGATTTGATGCTAATGGCATTGTTGCCCACAATTGCGGAGAAATAATTGGCAGCAATTTTCACTGCGTAAGTGGTGATACTCTGCTCATCACTAAAGATGGAATGCACAAAATTGAGGATGTTGTGGGATGCGAAATTGACATTTGGAACGGTAAAAACTGGAGTCAAGTTGAACCATTGAAAACTGGTAGTTCTCGCGTTCTCTATCGCGTGCGTTTTGGAGATGGTTCATATTTAGATGCAACTGAGTATCATCGCTTTTTTGTCAAAGATAGATTTGGCAAGAATTATAAAGAAGTTCAAACAAAAGATTTGATGGATACCAGTCGCTATTCTATCCACACTGAACCATTTAAAATTCAATACGAAGATGGATTAAATATTGATTCCAACTATGCCTACACTTTAGGAGTAGCGGTAGGAGATGGAACAACAGATCAAAACAACAATGCCAAAGTTAGGCTTTACGAACAGAAAGCTGCTTTAAATCTCTCAGGAAATAAATCTCCTATCAGAGATTATGACTACCTACCCACTTTTACAGATGTCACAGATTTAGGGTTTTCTGGAGAATTTCTCAAAAGCTTAAAAACAAATTCAGAAGCACTGAACGTCATTGCTAGTTGGAATCGTCAAGCAATTTTGCACTTTATCGCTGGTTTAGCAGATACAGACGGCTCAAATACACACAGCAACGGCATCAGAATTTATATCTCTGACTATGATCGAGCATACCGAGTTCAGTTACTACTAACCAAATGTGGTATTCGTTCATCTGTCAATCTTTGCGCTCATAAAGGGGCAGTTACCAACTATGGCATCAGAAGTCAAGATTTGTACTACTTGCAAATAACTGACTGTGGCGAAATTCCTTGTCAGCGTTTAAATGTAAGTAAAGGTACAGACGCTAAGTGTAAAGGTAAATGGCAAGTTGTGAAAAGTGTTGAACAACTACCAGGATTACATGATACTTACTGTTTCAATGAGCCGGAATATCATAAAGGTGTTTTTGGTAATACCTTAACTGGAAACTGCAATCTTTCCGAGGTACACTTAAACCAACTTGACCCTGATAACTATAAAGAACAAGAAGAGGCATTTACCGCTGGTGCGCTTTCCGTCGTCGCCCTGTTAAATCACAAATTCCTTGAACCCCGCTATCAATACAGCCGGGAATTAGATCCCATTGTCGGTGTATCATTTACCGGTTTATTTGACTTCTTTGTTCATGCTTTTGGTACAGATTGGTTACGCTGGTGGGAAGCAGGAAGACCAGAAACCCCCCAAGGACTGATTTTTAAACGTGGTGAACAAAAATATCTCAACTTCTGGAAAGATGTAGTTCATAAAGTAGTGTGGGAATATTGCGATCGCCATCAGATCAAACGCCCCAACCGGTGTACTACCGTGCAACCAGCCGGCACCAAATCCCTCTTAACAGGAGCATCTCCCGGTTGGCATCCCCCCAAAGCTCAAAGATTCATTCGTCGGATTACCTTTGGCAAAAATGACCCCGTGGCCCTAGCTTGTATAGATTATGGTTACAACGTCATCCCTTCCCAATCTGACAAAGATGAAAACGGCAACTTACTTAATGATCCTTTTGATCCTCGCTGTACAGAATGGTTAGTAGAAATACCCGTCGCTGTATCTTGGGCTGATTTACCCGGTGCTGATGTCATTGATGTATCTCAGTTTTCCGTTTTAGCCCAACTAGATTTTGTGATGCAAGTCCAAAGTCATTACGTCACCCATAACACCTCTGCTACCTTAGAACTCCGTTCTGAGGAAGTTGAATTATTGGGAACACGCATCTATGAAGCTATCCAAAATGATGAAGGCTATATTTCTGCCGCGCTGTTAGCCCGGTTTGACGATTTGCAATCATTCCCCCGTCTTCCCTTTGAACCCATAGACAAAGCCACTTATGAACGCTTATCTAAAGAAGTCAAAGCCCGACGCAGAACAGATGATTTCTGTGGGGCGCTAAGTCGTTACGACTTGGGAGAATTATCAGAAGCAGGACCGAGTGGTTGCGACTCTGATAAGTGTATGTTCCCAGAACAGCCACCCACTTCATAAAATCCGTTTTCAAAGAAACAAGAATCCCCGTCCCTCTATAGGGCGGGGACTATCAGCAAGCCTAAATAATTGCTTGTTAACTCACCCAGTATATAGTACATTAGTACCTAATACAAGAGAAATCCCCATTCTTGAAGGTGGGGCTTTATTGACTATCAGATTTTGTTAAAATCGCATTCACCAAATAGAACGAAAGGCACGGAAGCCACTTGGCAATAGATGCGTGGAGGAAGTGCCAACGGCGAATTTATTCACCGTGACATGATAGAATTAATTAGCAAGTAGGAATAACCATCAACGCCAAGAAGTGTTTTATTAAGGAGAAACCCCTGATTTATCTCGTCTCGGCATAGCCGTAGCCTGGGTAAATAAGCAATGGTAAATCATGGAGCGTTTAACATTAAAAATTGATGGACTCACAAAAGCAGCAAAAAAATCAAAAGTAAGCGCAATTGCAATACCTGTCGTACTGGTAGTTGCCTTGAGCGTCTAGGAGGATAATTGACTATCCTTTTTAAGC
>NZ_LJOQ01000061.1:0-30034 GCF_001672255.1 Anabaena sp. AL09 | reverse complement strand
TATTACAACCAAGCTTTACCCATACGTCGGGCTGTGGGCGATCGCCGTGGGGAAGCTACCACTCTCAATAATATCGGTGGTGTCTACGATGCTTTAGGAGAAAAGCAAAAGGCACTGGACTATTACAACCAAGCTTTACCCATACGTCGGGCTGTGGGCGATCGCGGTGGGGAAGCTACCACTCTCAATAATATCGGTCTTGTCTACTATGATTTAGGAGAAAAGCAAAAAGCACTGGACTATTACAACCAAGCTTTACCCATACGTCGGGCTGTAGGGGATCGCGGTGGGGAAGCTACCACTCTCAATAATATCGGTGCTGTCTACGATGATTTAGGAGAAAAGCAAAAGGCACTGGACTTTTACAACCAAGCTTTACCCATACTTAGGGCTGTAGGGGATCGCGGTGGGGAAGCTACCATTCTCAATAATATTGGTCTTGTCTACTATGATTTAGGAGAAAAGCAAAAAGCACTGGTCTTTTTCAACCAAGCTTTACCCATACTTAAGGCTGTGGGCGATCGCGGTGGGGAAGCGAAGACCCTCAATAATATCGGTATTCTTTACCGAGATACCAAAAAGCCCCTTGAAGCTATCAAAAATCTTGAACAATCTGTAGGCTTACTCCTACAACTTCGTAGTGGTGTAGCTAGAGAAAATCGCCAAACCTTTTTAGACAGTGAAGGAAATAAAGCTATTGCTTTGATTGATTTATTAATCACAGAAAATCAGCCAGAAAAGGCGTTTACTTATGCAAATTTAGCAACTGTGGCTGACTTAGCTGATTATTCTCGTCTTGTAAATGCCAAAATTGCCAACCCAAAAGCACAAGCAGCGATAGACAAATGGAATCAAGACAATCAGCAATTAGAAAGTCTGCGAAAGGAGTTGCAACAAAAATTCTCAGAACAACTATCTGCAAAGGTGAATAAATTACAGGAAGACCTTAACAAACAAGCGGAGAATATCAGAAAACGCTTTGTAGAAATTGCTGATTTATTTGAAACCAAACCCACAGATATCGCTGAACTACAGGCAAATATCTCCCCAGGGATAACAGTTATTCAGCCTGTGATATTAAAGAATGATATTGCTTTATTTTTACTCACCAGAGATAAAATCAAAGTTATTAAAGTCCCATTGCCAGGAAAATTTGATGATTTACTAACAAAAACCTCCGAATCAATAAGTAATCGTAAGAACGCAAATTATTTAGATAATTTAGAAGAACTGCATAAATTATTAATAAGTCCCCTGGAAAAGGAAATTCAAGCTACAAAACCCAAACAAATCAGCATTATTGCTACTGGTAAACTTCGCTATATTCCCTTTGAAACACTCTATGACGGTAATCAATACCTGATTGAAAAATATCCTATTAGTTATTTAACTCGTCTTTCTAGTCGTTTTCTACAAATTACAACAACATCAAATACCCCAACTGCTAGAAAAGTACTAGCATTTGGTAATCCTAAACCCAATTCACCTTTCTCACTAAATGGTACGGAATCTGAAGTAAAAGCCATTATTCCGATTTTCCCAGGGAGTGAATCTTTCATGAATAATAAAGCCACACTCAGCAATTTTAAAACGCAAATTTCTCGCTTTTCTATTCTACATTTAGCAACTCATGGCTGTTTCCAAAAAGGTGACTGTACCTTGAACACAGGGGGTAAATTAAAAGAGAATACTTTACTATTTGCTGATAAAAGTTGGCACATTCAAGATGCTGGTTTATTAGGATTGCAAAATGTGGAATTAGTTACTTTAAGTGCTTGTCAAACATCGTTAAACACAAATTCTAATGGGGAAGAAATATCTGGACTGGCTTATTTATTTGAACGTGCGGGTAGCAAAGCTGTAATAGCCACTCTGTGGAGTGTAGCGGACGAAGAGACTAAAGAAATTATGGTGGAATTTTACCAAAATCTTAAACAGGGAATGAGAAAAGATGAAGCATTCCGTCAAGGGAAACTAAGTCAAATTAAAAATAATGTTCATCCTTTTTACTGGTCACCATTTGTGTTAATTGGTGACGGGAGATAACTACTTCATATATCACCTTTTCCCCTCTAGTGAGATATAAATTACCCCACCCTAACCCTCCCCTTACCAAGGGGAGGGGACTGGATTCTCTTGTTTCCCCCCTTTGCAAGGGGGGATTAAGGGGGGTATTTCTTGAGCTTGGGAATTGCTATAAAATTGGTATCAGTTGTCAATTTTTCCCGCATTTACATATAAAACCTGGGAAGATTTCAACCATTGAACATCAAAAGCGCTCAAATGAGTGGTAGTAATTAAGGTTTGAAATCGGTCTTGAATAGCATCAAGTAATTGATTTTGGCGAGATGGATCTAATTCGGCTAAAACATCATCTAATAATAGTAATGGTGGTTCATTAATAACTTCTTCAATTAATTGTAATTCTGCTAATTTTAAAGCTAAAACTAATGTTCTTTGTTGTCCTTGAGAACCATATTGACGAGCGGGAGTTTGATTAATAATTAATTCTACTTCATCGCGGTGGGGTCCAACTAAAGTTATCCCTCGATGTAGTTCTGCAAATGCTCTTTGTTGAAGTTTAGCAAAAAAAGCCGCTTGTAATTCTTGAGGAGAAGTTTTTTCTAAGGGAATATTAGCAGCATAATTAATTTCCAGAACTTCGGATGCTCCACTAATACTAGCGTGCCATGCAGAAGCTATGGGGGATAATCTTTTAATAGCTCTATCTCTTCTGATGATTACCCTTGTCCCCGCAGTCACTAATTGTGCATCCCAGATAGCTAATTCTGATTGTAGAGATTTTTCTGGTGTATTTACATAACGTTTTAAAAAAGCATTGCGTTGGCGTAAAACTTGGTGATATTGGTGCAAAATGTGAGCATAAACTGGTTCTAATTGAATTAAAAGCGTATCTAGCCAGTTGCGACGAATTTCAGGACTACCACGCACCAATTCTAAATCCAAGCTAGAAAATTCCACCGCATTGAGAACCCCCAGAAAATCCATTTGTTTGGGGACTGTAACGCCATTTATAGCCACGCTGCGACGAGAATGACGACGGAGGGTGAGAGTTAAATCGCTATGGCTATGAATCCGGTCTAGGGTGGCATGAATTTGGGCTGTAGATTCACCTTCTTTAATTAAATCACGATCGCGTGTCCTCCGGTGCGATCGCAATGTTGCTAATAACTCCACAGCCTCTAACAAGTTCGATTTTCCTTGAGCATTATTACCAACTAAAATTGTTTTAGCAGCGGTAAATTCAACTTTTTGGTTTTGGTAATTCCGAAATTGTTTGAGGTGTAGAGTTTTTAAGTACATAATAGCTGAAGATTCAAAATCCCCGACTTTTATAATAAGTTATTCTTGAGATGAGAAAATTATTTTCAGAAGTCGGGGATATTTTGGGGATTTTTCGGGAGATGAGAAAATTTTTTTAAGATCCTGTCACCAAACTTACTTGGTACTTTTTAGAATCGCTTTTCATACATATAAAGTCATTTAATGGGTCGTATGTATCAAAATTCCTCAGATTTTCCTCTTTATTTATATCATTTTCCAAATAAGCTAAGGCTAATGTGGAAGTAGCATAAATATTTCCATGTTGTTTGAAAGCTTGGACTAATTCAGATTCGGGAGGATAGTCTTTTAATAAATGTTCAGCGAGATACCCTGTGACAATTATGCCTTTCAAACCCGTTTCTTTGTACCCTTCCTTAGCGATCATCAATGATATACTATCACCATCGAGATGAGATAAATTATCGTAATCCTCAAAAAACGGGCAAAAAACTTTCATAAGATTTCTGACAGGATTTTTAACTTTCCCGTAATTGGGATCTTGCTGTTTTCTCCGTTTGGATTCACCCATGATAGCTATCTCCTAATTAATACTAGAATTGTAAACGCACCCAAAGGGTTTTCTTATCTCGTCGAAGTTGATTTTTAGATACATATTGATGAATAATTGGTAATAAATATCAGAATCAGGATAAAAAATACAAAGATCATGAAATGAAATCCTGTTAATCTTCAAATCCTGATTCTGACAATTTACCAATTAAACAGTTTTTTTGCCCATAAAGCGGAAGAATATCTTCTCACCTTCAATCCAGACAAACATTAAAGCACTAAAGCCAATACAAATTGCCAATTCTTCTAAACTGAGTGGATGAGTACCAAAGAAACTTTGCAGGGGTGGAACATAAATTAACATCAATTGCAAAATCGTGGTGACAATTACTGACCCCAATACAAAGGGATTAGAAAAGGGGTCCATTTCGATGGTAAGTCTATTATTAGAACGAATGGCGATCGCATGACCCATTTGCGCTAGGCATAATGAAGTAAATACCATTGTCTTCCAAGTATCTGGATCTCCTTGATACCCGGCTGCATGAGAATGATGGTAAGCCCATTCCATGAGAATAATGGTAATGATGGCAAAAACAATCCCAATGCGAATCATGTAAGAACCCAATCCCCTTGCAAAAATACTTTCGCGGGGACTAAAGGGAGGACGTTCCATCACATCAGGTTCAGGGGGTTCTACAGCTAATGCTAAAGCTGGTAAACCGTCTGTTACCAAATTCATCCAGAGAATTTGCAAAGGACTCAAGGGAACACCTCCTAATCCCAACAATGGCGCAGCGGCAATGGTGAGAACTTCCCCAATATTACTACCCAAAATGTATTTAATAAAGCGGCGAATATTGGTATAAACAACTCTACCTTCTTTAGTGGCTGCAACTATGGTGGCGAAGTTATCATCTAGGAGGATCATGTCGCTGGCTTCTTTGCTCACATCTGTACCTGTGATGCCCATGGCAATGCCTATATCGGCTTGTTTGAGGGCGGGAGCATCATTAACACCATCCCCTGTCATCGCCACAAATCGCCCGCGACGTTGTAAGGCTTGGACAATTCTTAATTTGTGTTCTGGGGAGACTCGCGCGTAAATACTCACTAAGTCAACCTGTGTTTCTAATTCTTGGTCACTGAGAAGTTGTAATTCTTTACCAGTGAGGACTCTATCACCCTCTTGGGCAATTCCCAAATCAATAGCGATCGCTTGAGCAGTTAATTGATGGTCGCCAGTAATCATAATCGGACGGATTCCCGCCTTGCGACATTCTTGCACAGCCGCCCTCACCTCTGGACGAGGCGCGTCTAGCATTCCCACCAACCCCAACCAAACCAAATCTACCTCAGATGTATCCTCTGAACCATCTGGGGGAACTTCAGCCAAAGGTTTATAAGCAAAACCTAACACCCGCAAACCTTTACCCGCCATTTGGTTATTAGCTACCAAAATTTGGCTGCGGTGTTCGTCATTGATAGGAATTGAGTGATTACCTAAATGGATTTTTGTACACCGTTCCAAAGTTAATTCTGGTGAACCCTTGGTAAACATTAAGTATTGTTCAGATTCCACAAAACCAGCAATAGCTGGGTCAATGGCGGTTAAAGAAGTATCACCAGTAGCTACAGCTTCTAATTGACAAATCACACTCATGCGCTTCCGTTCTGAGGAAAAGGGAAATTCGGAGACACGAGGTAATTTACTACTCCATTGGTCTTGTTCAATTCCGGCTTTTCCTGCCAAAGTCACTAAAGCCCCTTCTGTCGGGTCGCCTAAAATTGCCCATTCTCCTTGTTGTTGTTGCAGAACAGCATCATTACAAACCGCACAGGAAACAAGCAAAGCAGAAATTTCTGGACATTCATCTAAATTGGCTTTTTCACCATTTAACTGAAAATCGCCAATGGGAGTATAACCTTCTCCAGTGACGCGAAAGGGAGAATTATTGGTGTACACCGACTGTACCACCATTTTATTTTGAGTTAGAGTTCCGGTTTTATCAGAACAAATAGTAGTTACAGAACCAAGAGTTTCTACCGCTGGGAGTTTGCGAATTAAGGCATTATGCTTAACCATGCGCTGAGTTCCCAAAGCCAGGGTAACAGTAATTACCGCAGGTAAACCTTCAGGAACTACCGCCACCGCCATACTTAAAGAAACTTCCACCAGTTCTTGTAAATTCTTCCAGCCTATTCCTTTAGTTAGATCATGAATCAGCCCGCCACCAACTACTATGGCTACAAGAATTAAAGAACCAGTAACGAGAACGTTACCCAATTGGGTCATGCGTTGCTGTAAAGGCGTAGGTTCACCGTCCACAGACTGCAACATAGCGGCAATTTTGCCTAGTTCTGTTCGCATTCCGGTGTGAGTTACCAGTACCTTAGCCCGACCTTGGACAACTTCCGTACCTTGAAAAACTGAATTGAGGCGATCGCCTAATGGTGCATCTTCTGGTAATGTAAGAATGGCTTGCTTATTGACAGCTTCGGCTTCACCTGTGAGAGCCGATTCTCGCACTTGCAAATTAGACTGTTCTATTAAGCGACCATCAGCAGCTATTTGCACCCCAGCTTCCAGCAGCATCACATCCCCTGGAACTAGCTCCTTCGCGGCTATATCCGCCAGTTTACCATCACGGAGGATTCGGACTGAGGGAGAAGATAGTTTTTTCAAGGCTGCTAGAGCTTTTTCAGCCCGGCTTTCTTGCACATAGCCCAAAATACCATTGAGGATAACGATAGCCATAATGGCAATTGTGTCTTTAAATGGCACTTCACCGGGTTTTAATGTCCCCCCAGTCAAAGCCACCAAATCCAAAAGGCCAGAAATGAGGGCAACGGCAATCAGCATCAATAACATGATATTGGTAAACTGATCTAGCAGAATTTGCCAAGGGCTACGACCGACCTGTTCTTCGAGTTCATTAAGTCCATATTTTTGGCGACGCTGTTCAACTTCTGGGGAGGTTAAGCCGCTGTTTGCGTCACTATCAAGCATTTCTAAGGCTTTATCAACTTCTAAACCATGCCAAAGGTTGGTAGATTCAGGTAAAGAATGAGCAGACATCGTGTAAGAAATAGTTCTCCAAATGCTTCGCCCGTACAGTTGTCAGTAGGGGCGAAGCATTTGGAAGATAAATTATCGGTCATTGCCAAAAATAGTTCTGCAAATGCTTCGCCCGTACAGTTGTTAGTAGGGGCGAAGCATTTGGAAGATAAATTATCGGTCATTGCTAAAAATAGTTCTGCAAATGCTTCGCCCGTACAGTTGTCAGTAGGGGCGAAGCATTTGGAAGACAAATTATCGGTCATTGCCAAAAATAGTTCTCCAAATGCTTCGCCCGTACAGTTGTTAGTTGCAAAAAAATATTTCTCTTCCCTCTTCCCTAATAAATAATAATTTATGACTAATATGCTTAATGATATAAGTTTTCCAGTACCCAGTTTGACGGTGAACCAGATGTTTGGGCAAAAAATAATCAGACCAGTTACTGCTGCTACCTTGTACGGTATTGCTTTTATCAAGGATAGACTTATTGCTATTGATACGGTTAAAGGTCATTTATTAGAAATTGACCCTCTTACCGACAACAGCAAAATTATCAATCCCCACCAAGTCCGCGAATTTAAAGAAGTTACCGGTTTAGCTGTGTGGGAAGATGATCTTTGGGTGACTCGTGATAATAGTGTCTATTTATGTAAATTGGCATCTTTAGGTTTAGAGCATTTTGTAACTTTACCCTATGCCGCTGATGGTGTTGCCGTTTGGGAATCTACCGTTTATGTTAGTTGCCAAAGACTTGGCTATATTTTGATTTTTAACCGGGATACCCGCAAGGAAATCACCAGATTTTATGCCCCTGGTGTCGGTATCCAAAACTTGGCAGTTAGTAAAGAAACTTTATGGGTATGCGATCGCACGGAACAAACAGTTTACTCTATGGATAGGGCAACTGGAGAAGTGCGTTTCAGTGTTCTCACGGCTTTTGATTCTCCTACAGGTATCGCAGTTCAGGGGCAGGATGACACAGGCAAAGATCGTATTTATGTGGCATACTCCAGCGAAGAACCTTATATTCGGGATAATCCCAATGCTGACCCTTGTTTTGAATTAACCTACCGCGATCGCACATTTATTCATTCTCTACAATATCATTACCAAGAGGATAAACGCTACGCCCTCTCTAATGGCTATCTGATAGAAATGTCTTATGTTGAAGAAATTTCCCCCCTTGATGAAATTTATTTAGCCGATATAGAATGGCGCATAGCCCTACCCTCAGAAACCCAACGGCAAAAAGTCCAACAAGTTGAACCCATTGGTTTACCATTCACAGAAGAAATCATTGACGGACAAAGAGTAGCCGTTTTTAAATTTGATGCCCTTGCCCCCGGTGAACGTCACATATTTGGCTGGAAGGCATTAGTAGAAGTACGCGGAATTAAACATCGCATCACCCCTAAAGATGTCGAAGATGTTCCAGAACTGTCACCAGAATTAAAAACCCGCTATCTGGTAGATGATGACGACCTAGCAATGGATACCGATATTGTTATCCGTGCAGCCCGCACAGCCGTTGGTACAGAAACTAATCTGTTACGGAAAATGTACAGTATCCGCAACTACGTTTATGATCAATTGTCTTATGCCATTAAACCTTATATTGATTCACCCGATATAGCTTTAGATCGGGGCACTGGTTCATGTGGCGAATATGTAGGCGTATTACTAGCACTTTGTCGCCTGAATGGTATTCCTTGCCGCACCGTTGGTAGATATAAATGTCCAGTTTATGCCGAACATCAGGGAATTCCTCTCCAACCCGATTTTAATCATGTTTGGTTAGAGTTTTATATTCCGGGAATTGGTTGGTTGCCAATGGAATCTAATCCTGATGATCTGGAAGAAGGTGGACCATATCCTACACGATTCTTTATGGGCTTATGCTGGTATCATATCGAAATTGGTAAAGGTATCACTTTTGAAACCTTAACCAGAGATGGAATTCGCTTAACGAAAGAAGAGGTTTCCCTGGGTGACTTAGCTATTAACCATATTCGCTTCACGATTCTGAAGGAATTACCACCTTTTTAATTTTTGATTGAGGAACGAAACCCAACGTAAAATGTATAAATGTTGGGTTTCCTTGCGTCTGATTCCGCTTCAGAATGGATTTTGATAGCCTTTGACACTAATTCTTACTCTTCATGAATCAAAGAGGTAGCTAGAGTCAAATAACCAAGTTAAGTTATGATAAAGAGAAAGGAGGTATATTATGATTTACCTGTCTGCTACGGAAGCAAAACAAAATTTTACAGAATTTTTAGATAAAGCTCAAAAAGAACCAATAACCATTCAGCGTCAGGAACAAGATTTAGTTGTAGTGCTATCTGTCTTAGAGTATCAAAGATTAACTAAATTGCTAAAAAATGAGTTTCAGGGATTTTGTGATCAAGTTGGTAAAAATGCCGAAGTAAAAGGTATGACAGAAGAAAAGCTCAAGGAAATTCTTGAAAGTGATGATTGAGCAAAGAATTGTTATTGACACTAATTGTTTTGTGAGTCGGTTACTAACTCCCAAATCTATCAATTCTCAAGCAGTTCGTTATGCTTTTGATTTCCATCAAATTCTTGTTTCTGCGGACACACTTACAGAATTAGAAATAGTTCTCTCTAGGAAAAAATTTAATAATTATGTCAGTTTGGAAGAGCGGCAAAAGTTTATTTTATATCTAAAAAATCTGGCTGAGATAGTTGATATTACCAATCATGTACAAGTTTGTCGAGATCCAAAAGACGATAAATTTCTCTCACTTGCTATTGCCGGTAATGCCAATATTATTATTACCGGAGATGAAGATTTATTAGTGCTTAAATGCTATCAAAACATTCCTATTTTATCACCAAAGGATTTTTTAGCACAAGTGGATAAAAGTTAAACAATAACGGTTCTATCGCTCCTTATGGAAGAGAATATTAATTTAATTTTTGTAGGTTGGGTTGACGTATGTTACCCAACATTGTCCCAAATTATTAAAATTGTTTTTGGGTTGCGCTGTCGCTTAACCCAACCTACGATTTTCTATTCTACATTTACCCAAAAATCTGCGGTTTTGATTTGTCCATTGCGATTAAATTGCATCCACATTTTATATGTTCCTGGTTTGGGGAATTTTGTATGAAATTCGATTTTTCCATCTGGAGTATTTTTGATTGCGTGTGCATGGATATAATCAGATGAAGTCAGGGGAGAAGAACTTTTAATAATTACTAAATGTCCTTTTTCACCCAAATAAGGTTGTAAATCTTTAATTGGTTGATTTTTGTTGTCTTTTAAATCGAAGCTTAAAGTTACTGATTGACCGGCTTTAATATTTTTTTCAGAAATATTCAGATTGACTTTAGTATCTGAGATAGTTTTAGTTTTGGTGAACTTTTCTAAATTTTTTGGTAATGGAACTGTACCAGGAATTGTAATATTCATTAATGAGACATTTTCCTGATTTCCAGCAGGTTTATAATCACTGAAAAGTGTATAATTTCCTGATTCTGGAAAATTTGCAGTTACTTCAAAGCGACCATTTTCTTTATATTCGGGATGAATATGATCAAAAAATTGTAAATCATCTCTCACAACAATTAAGTGCATGATTTTTTCTTGGAAAATGTCAAACTTATTAACAGGTTTTCCAGTAGAGTCTTGAATATAAATAACTAAGTTAATTGGTTGATTTGGTGATAAACTTTTCGGAGCAGTTAATTTAACTTTGGTAGTTATTTGTGAATTATTTTCATGATTCATATTTTCCATGGAATGTCCATCATGATTCGTCATTATACTAGGTGAAACTTGTGTCTCAGTAGATTTAGTATTAGATGAACAACCAGGAGCTAATAGTAAAGTTGTAACTACAAAAATACTTGAAAAAAATCGCTTCATTTTAGGAGGGTGGTAATTTGAAATTTATTGTTTGCGGAACATTTCTCAGAGCCAGAATTAACTCCTAACTCCATTTATGACCACATCTTTTTTTTCTAGATTAGGTAATAAAGCCAGATCAATTAAAGGTAATTTAATAATTACTGTTGTTCCTTGATTTAACCCCAAACTCTCTAAGGTGATTTTACCACCCATGAGTTCAATTAAATTCCGAGAGATTGCTAAACCCAATCCAGTTCCTTCAAACTTGCGCGTAGTTGTCCCGTCAACCATCACAAAGGGACGAAATAGTTTACCTTGTTCTCCTGGATCAATACCAATTCCTGTATCTTTAATAGAAACTAAAACATACTGCTGATGACGATTAATACTCATGGTAATGTGAATACTACCTTCATCAGTGAATTTAGTAGCATTACCAATAATATTAATTAACACTTGTTTAAGTTTAATAGAATCAGACTTTATAGGAATAGGCTTATCACCTATATCACAAATTAATTGTAGTCCTTTATATTGGATATTAACTGATTGTAAGTTAATTACCTCTAATAATAATTGTCGTAAATCTAGCGGTACTGTAATTACAGAAAGTTTACCAGCTTCTATTTTAGAAATATCTAGCAAATCATTAATTATTCCTAATAAATGAATTGCTGTATCGTCGGCTTTTTTAAGAAACTCTAATTCTTCTTCTCTACTATCACATAAATCATCACGCACTAACCGCACACAGTTAATAATAATATTCAGTGGATTTCTTAATTCGTGAGAAGTTGTGGCTAGAAATTGACTTTTCACTTGATTGGCTGATTTAGCTTCTTTCCAAGCAATTTCTAATTCTTCAGCCCAATCTTTGAGTCTTTCTACCATTTGATCTAATGCTTGAGCTAGTTGATTAAATTCTCGAATTTTGAAGTTGCGGGGAATGGGTTGTGCTGCGTGGTGACTATGAAGATTAATAGCATAGTCGCGGAGTTCTTCTACTGGACCTGCTAAATAAGGAACTAAATAAAATGATGCCAATAAACTTGCACCAATTAAACCAACTGTTAAAACAATGAGAATTAGTTTAATTTCTTCTAAACCAAATAGGGCATTTTCTACACTTGTAACTGCTAGGATAATCCATCTTTGTGATGGTTTTGTAGTGATAGGTTTAGTAGTAGCTGTAAAACCTGCAACCAGTTCTTGTCCTTCTATAAAGGATAAATTACTGGAATTATTACTTCCACCCAAGGCATTTTTAACTATAGCTTGGATTCTGTCTACATCGGCATAATCTTTAATATTAGTACCGATTCTTTCTGGTAATGGATGAGCTAAAACTCTACCGTCTTCAGCAATGACTACCAAAAAACCCGTTAATGAGCCTGGATGATTGGGATTTTGTTGATATAATGTGGTTTTCATGCTTAATCGGTAGGCTAAATTACCACGTTGATTAGAAACAGGAATTGATAAAAATAATTGTAGTTGATTTTGTTTGTCTCTTTTACCAGTTTTCCCCGATTGGGATGGTAATATAAATTGAATATCAACGTCATTGCTGGTAAGAGATAAGCCTGATGGCATAATTTCTTGAACACCACAACTACTGGCAATTATCTCACCTTTTTTAATGCGGGTTAATTGGAGACAATCAGTTTGGGTTGGTAGTTGTTTTTTTAGTTGTTTAAGAAATTGTTCAATTTGGAAATGTGAACCTGATTGAATTACTTTGGTTTGACTAGCTGTAATTAAATTAGAGCGTAAAGCGGCAATATCATCAGTAATTTTTTCTCCTTTATTAACTGCACTTTCTGTTAAATTTTGTTGGGCAGTATTTAACAAACTAGAACGAGCTTTATTCAAGGCAACCATTTCTCCTACTAATAAAACTGGGATAAATACTAGCAGTATTCTTGTTACTAAGATTTGTCGAAATGACGATTGACGAGATTTAGCCATTGTTTGTCTCACTTCGCATCTTCAAACTACAATAATAAAGATATGAAATTACACTAGTCAAGGGAGACATTTTATTAATTGATGATGAGTTTACTATTAATTTAAATTTCCAAGTTAGAAAGGAGAGAACAGGTAAGAATTGGAAATTTAAAGAATATCTCACTAATTACTGGAACATAAATTTATCAATCTTCCATCAATATCTTGTTCATTTTTTGTAGGTTGGGTTAAGCGACAGCGCAACCCGACGCTCATGTTGGGTTTCATCCTTCAACCCAACCTACAAATCAAGACTTTTCTCGATTTGGACAAAGTATTGTTCCATATACCAAATTTTATAAAATGTAGATTAAATAGTGACTGCTGTTGCATATTCATATTAATGGTGTAAAATTATTCAAAATTATCTTGTAGCTATAGATTTTTCAATAATCTATCCCCTC
The DNA here is from genome assembly GCF_001672255.1 of Anabaena sp. AL09. Taxonomy (NCBI): domain Bacteria; kingdom Bacillati; phylum Cyanobacteriota; class Cyanophyceae; order Nostocales; family Nostocaceae; genus Anabaena; species Anabaena sp. AL09. Next base: position 16,833 of record NZ_LJOQ01000061.1, on the reverse strand, counting down.
ACAAAAAATATCAAAGCAACCCAATCATGCAAAATCGTCCTCATACCACAGTAGTTTTAGCCATGAGTGTTGATGGTAAAATAGCAGATTTTAGGCGATCGCCTGCGCGGTTTGGCTCATTGGTTGATAAAATACACTTGGAGAAACAAATTGCTGCATCTGATGCCATTTTATTTGGTGCTGGTACTCTTCGTGCCTACAGTACAACAATGACTATCACAGAGACAATACTCTTGCAACAAAGAAAAAAAGCAGACAAGCATCCCCAGCCGGTTCATATAGTGATTTCCCGTTCAGGCAATCTGAATCCGGACATTAAATTTTTTCAACAACCGGTGAGACGGTGGTTACTCACAACCTCTCTAGGGGCTTATTTTTGGCAAGAAAGATCAGAGTTTGAGCAAGTTTTAGTCTTTGAAACTGCTGCCAAAGAAATTGACATTTTGGCTGCTTTAAAATATTTAGCACGGTTACAAATTACCCGTCTAGCTATTTTGGGAGGAGGACAATTAGTGGCATCTTTCCTAGAATCTGATTTAATTGATGAAATCTGGCTCACTATTTGTCCATTAATTTTAGGTGGTAGTATTGCCCCTTCACCTGTGGAGGGGACAGGATTTTTAGCTGATCTTGCTCCTAAGTTACAATTATTAGAAGTATCCACAATAGAGCAAGAAGTATTTTTACACTATAGGATAATTCAGGAGTCATAAGTCAGGATTAAGGCGTAAATTCAAAATATAAAATTGTTGGGAAACTACACAATGATCAAAGAACACAAACCCCATTATTCTCTTGTTTGGACGCACACAATCGCCGATGTTCCCCAAGCAGACTGGGATGCTTTAGCAATGCCGTTAAAAACGCCTTTTTTAGAATGGGATTGGTTGCACAATTTGGAAATATCCCAAAGTGTTACAGCCAATACAGGTTGGTTGCCAAATCACTTGATTTTGTGGCGAGATAAAACTTTAATTGCGGCTGCACCTTTATATTTAAAAGGACATAGCCAGGGCGAATTTGTTTTTGATCAGCAGTGGGCAGAATTAGCTTCCCGTTTAGGAATAGAGTATTATCCAAAATTGCTAGGAATGACACCATTTACCCCGGCTGAAGGCTATCGGTTTTTAATGGCTGCGGGAGAAGATGAGGAAGAAATTACGGCGGTAATGCTCCATGAAATTGATAGTTTTTGTGTGAAACATCGGATTTCTGGCTGTCATTTTCTTTATGTTGATCCCCAATGGCGACCAATTTTAGAACGCCAGGGGTTTACAACTTGGCTACATCATAATTATGTTTGGGAAAATGCTAATTTTCAAACTTTTGATGATTATTTGACTGGATTTAATGCCAATCAAAGACGCAATATTAAACGGGAACGCAAAGCTGTAGAAAAGGCTGGTTTAAAATTGCAAGCATTAACGGGTGAGGAAATTCCTAATTCTCTGTTTCCGTTAATGTATGATTTCTATGCTGATACTTGCGATAAGTTTGGTTGGTGGGGAAGTAAGTATTTAACCAAGAACTTTTTTGAACAGTTGCACCATAATTATCGGCATCGAGTCGTATTTTTTGCCGCTTATAATGAGCAAGATCCACGTCAACCTGTGGGAATGTCCTTTTGTTTATTCAAAGAAGACAAACTATATGGACGCTATTGGGGGAGTTTTCAGGACATAGATTGCTTACATTTTGATGCTTGTTATTATGCACCAATTGAATGGGCGATCGCTCATGGTATCCAAAATTTTGACCCAGGAGCAGGTGGTAAACATAAAAAACGTCGGGGATTCCCTGCTACTGCTAATTACAGCCTTCACCGCTTTTACAACAACCGTTTAGGACAAATTATTTTGCCTTGGGTTCGGGAAGTAAATCAAATGGAACAAAAAGAAATGGATGCTATTAATGCAGAGTTACCTTTTAAATAAGGAAATAGATCCCCGACTTCTTTGAGAAGTCGGGGATCTGAATATTGCATATTGATGTAATCTAAAAATACTGTTTCTATAAATTCACTTTTGATAATGCATAAGAATTTACTACTTGAAGATTTGACAGCAATTGATCATAAACTTTCTCAGCGTTATATTGATCTTGACCCCAAGGGCTATTTTATTATCTACATAGATCAAAATGAAAGGTTAATTTATGCAAAGCACTTCACTAATGTCATTAATGAACGTGGTTTAGCAGTAGATCCGGAAACAGGTCAGGTGCTTCCAGTTCGCGGTAAAGTGGAAAGAACTCACACTACCGTATTTAGTGGCCGTACAGCCAAGGAACTGTGTATTAAGATTTTTGAAGAAACTCCAGATTGTCTTGTAACCTTCTTAGATCATGCAGCTTATTTAGGTAGAGAATTTGTGCGGGCTGAAATGGCTTTAGTGTCAGGCAAAGAATACATTCAAGATTAGATACAATAGTAAAGACGGGGAATTAGTAACTAATTCCCACTTACTTATGCTTCAAAAAAGAAAAAAATAATACATTTCTGCACTTTTTTCAGGAAAATTATTAAAACTAGAAAATCTTTTTAATAAGTAACAAAATTACAACATGAAAGAATTATTACCTCATGATGAAACCGCCAGAATAGAGGCACTATTACAGTACAAGATTCTGGATACTGCACCGGAAGCTGCTTTTGATGATTTAACTCGTTTAGCAGCTTATATTTGTGGAACTCCCATAGCTTTAGTAAGTTTGATTGACACAAACCGGCAATGGTTTAAGTCTAAAGTCGGTTTAGAGGCATTAGAAACACCTCGTGATATTGCTTTTTGTACTCACGCCATTTGCCAAAAAGATGTTTTCATTGTTCCTGATGCCACTCTTGACAACAGATTTGCTACCAATCCCTTAGTCACATCCGATCCTAATATTCGATTTTATGCAGGTGTACCTCTAATTGATGCTGAGGGTTATGGTTTAGGAACGTTGTGCGTGATTGATAATGTGCCAAGGGAACTCACGGCTGAACAACTAGAGGCTTTGAAAATATTGGGCTGCCAAGTCATGAAACAGCTAGAACTACGACGCAATTTAGATAGCTTACTATTGGTAACTACTAAACATCAAAAACAAAAGAAAGCTAACAAACAATTTTTTGTGAAAATTGGCGGCTGGTTTGGCTTAACATCATCAATTTTAGTGATAATTGGGATATTTTACTATCAAAATATTAAAGAAATTGTAAATATAAATAATCAGCAAAAACAGACATTAGCACAATATGAAAGATTCAATGAATTTAATCAAAAAGACCAAGAAATTCTTCAGCAACAATCAATAAAATTAACTAATACTACACATAGTATGCTGCTTGGATTGGAGATTGCTATCGGTTTGTGTGTCATAATTATGGCGATGATTTACTACCTTATTTATCGGGAAATCATTGCCCGCAAATGGGTAGAGGAATCTCTAAAAACAGAACGTAATTTCATTTCTAGTGTTCTAGATACAGCCAGCGTTTTAGTGATTGTTCTCGATGATAAAGGGCAAATTGTCCGCTTCAATCGAGCTTGCGAACAAAATACTGGTTACACCTGTGGAGAAGTTTTAGGACGATGTTTTTGGCAGCTATTTTTAGCCGAGAAAGATCAGCCATCAATTCAAGCTATTTTTGAGCAAATAAAATTAGATAAAAGACCAAGAGAATCCGAAACTTCTTGGATAACAAGAGATGGAAGACAACGATTAATTGATTGGTCAAATACTATTCTGCTGGATAGTCAAAACCAAATAGAATACATTGTTAGTACAGGGATAGATATTACTGAGCGCAAACAAAATGAACAATATCTCAGTTTCCAATATGCGGTAACTAATGCCTTAGCAGGAGCTATAAATATTCAGAATACCACCCATCGCATTTTAAAAGGAATTTGTCAAACATTGGCATGGGATTGGGGCGAAATTTGGGTTATGGATAAATCAGAAAATATTCTGCGTTGTTTAGATATTTGGTATGAATCAGGTTCAGAATTTAAACAGCTTGAAGAAATTACTAGAAAAATTACTTTTGCTCCAGGAATTGGTCTCCATGGCCGAATTTTATCTAAATTTCAACCTATTTGGCTAACTGATATTTGTAATGATCAGAATTTTCTGCGAACAGATATTGCTACTCAAATAGGATTGAAAACAGCTTTTGGTTTTCCTATTCGTAGTGGTAATACAAATATTGGGGTCATGGTTTTCTTTAGTAAAAATATGCAGCTAGAAAATGCAGATCTACTGGAAGGGATGATGTCTATTGGCAACCAAATAGGTCAATTTATTAAGCGAAAACAAATAGAAGAAGCACTAAAGCAGCAAAATTTGCGATCACAATTATTAGCCGATATCACCCTAAAAATCCGCGACTCTTTACAAATTGACGACATCCTCCAAACTAGCGTTACCGAAGTTAAAAGGCTGCTAAAAGCTGATCGTGTCCTCATCTTAGAGTTAGAAGAAAATGGCAATTTAACTGCACGTAAAGAAGCATTGATTCCCGGTATCCCTGTTGTCATAGGAGAGCAGATTTTTGACCCTTGTTTTGTAGAAAAACACGCTCATAAATATGCTCAACAATGGATTACCAGTATTGATGATATAGAAAAAGCCAATATCCAACTTTGTCACCGACAACTACTGGAAAGATTTCAGATCAAAGCCAACCTTGTGATTCCTATTTTTCTCGAAGATGAATTTTGGGGACTGTTGGTTGCTCATCAATGTACTCAACCCCGTCATTGGAATAGTTGGGAAAGAGAATTATTGCGATCGCTTGCTGATCAAATCGGTATTGCCTTAGTCCAAGCTAAACTATTAGAATCAGAAATTATTCACCGTCAAGAACTAGAAATAGCTCGACAGGAAGCCGAATCAGCATTACAAGCCAAAAGTAGTTTTTTGGCCAATATGAGTCATGAAATCCGTACCCCAATGAACGCCGTTTTGGGCATGACTGGCTTACTATTAGAAACTCCCCTTAATCCAGAGCAACAATATTTTTTGGAAACAGTGCGGACTAGTGGTGATGCTCTCTTATCCTTGATTAACGAAATTTTGGATTTATCCAAACTTGAAGCCGGGAAAATGATGCTAGAAACCCTAGATTTTAACCTATCTACCTGCATTCAAGAAGTTATAGAACTGTTAGCACCCCAAGCTCATGATAAAGGACTAGAAATAGCAGCATTAATTCCTGCCAATGTCCCAATTTATATCCAAGGAGATGCTAGTCGTCTGCGACAAGTTATCATGAATTTGATGGGTAATGCGATCAAGTTCACCAGCCAAGGAGAAGTAATTATTCAACTAGAATTAATTTCAGAAACCGATGATACAGCTACCATTCAATTTGCCATCATAGACACAGGTATTGGCATTACCACTGAAGATAAAAATAACCTTTTTCAACCCTTTACCCAAGTTGATGCTTCTATTACCCGTGAATATGGCGGTACAGGTTTAGGACTAGCCATTTGCCAACAATTAGTAACTTTAATGGGTGGAAAAATTGGCATCAAAAGTGAGATTGGTAAAGGTTCTAAATTTTGGTTTAATTTATCTTTTACTAAACAGCCAGAATCTGTTTCTCAAAATCAAGATTATCAAATTCTTAGTCAGCGACGGTTGTTAGTAGTAGATGACAATACTATCAATCGAGAAATTCTCCACCACCAAGCTATCAGTTGGGGAATGCACATAGATGAAGTTGATTCTGCTATTGCCGGACTTGCAGCTTTAGAAACAGCCGCAACACAGCAGATGCCCTATGATATTGCCATAATTGATATGCAAATGCCTGAGATAGATGGGTTGACTCTAGGAATACAAATTAGGAAAAATCCAGCTATTGCTAATGTCCCTTTAATTATGCTGACTTCTACTAATCAAAGAGATGAAGTAAAAAAGGCATTAGATATAGGATTTATCAGTTATTTAGTCAAGCCGGTTAAGCCTACTCGACTGCTTGATACTATTATGAATATAGTAGGTTCTCAATCGAAAATAAATAATTCTCAGATTGCTATCAATGAAGAGTTGCCAGCAATAACTAACAAGAATACATCCAAATTAAAGTTGCTGTTAGCAGAAGATAATCTAGTTAATCAAAAAGTCTTTCTCAAGCAACTTCAAAATCTAGGATATCAAGCAGATGCCGTAGCCAATGGTCAAGAAGTATTAGAATTATTAGATAAAATTCCCTATGACTTGATTTTCATGGATTGTCAAATGCCAATTCTTGATGGTTTAGAAGCCACAAAAGAAATTCGTCGTCGTCCAGTAAGTTCCTTTGCTAAACATCAACAACCTGTAGTAATTGCTATTACTGCTAATGCCATGAAAGAAGACCAACAAATTTGTTTAGATGCTGGTATGGACGATTATTTAAGTAAACCAGTAGCTAAAGATAAATTAGTCGCAATGTTAGAACTTTGGAGTCAGAAAATTCTGAAAATACAGAAAATAATTATTCCTGAAGAAACAGTGTTTTAAATAAAAAATAGGAGTCAGGAGTCAGGAGTCAGGAATTGGAAAGAAAAAAATAACCAATTCCCTATTCCCTATTCCCTATTCCTCAGATTCCTGAGAGGGTGGTTTTTGAAACACTAAGTAAATGTAGTATGTAGCCATTGGGATGACAGTGGCCGCAATTAACAGCCCGACAACCCAAGCAGTAGCATTACCTTGATCTGTTTCTTCAGCTTTGGTAAAAGTTCCTTCTACTTGGACTGTTTCCTTGATCTCTGGTGGACCGGGATCTGGTTTACCGGATAAAACAGCCACCAAGCGATCGCTTACATCCAAAAATCCCTGGTTGTATTTATTACCACCACGTAATGCTGTACCCAATGTTTCTTCAGCCACACTTTGGACGATAGAATCAGTTAACAGAGACTTAACCTGATCTCCACTAATTAAAGCAGTTCCATTAGTAACAGTATCAACAAGTAATAACACTTGATTAGCCTGTTCTGCTGCTGTTGGAAACCATTTACTAAATAGTCCCTTGGCAAAACTTTCCGGTGTTTCCCCATAGTCGAGGCGGTGAATAGTGACAATTCTGGCTTCGTTACCAGTTTCCTGAGCTAAATCCTGGAAAGTCTTACTAATCTGACCTTCATTCAATCGGCTAATCACATCACCTTGATCTAAAATCCAAGTATCTGCCGTTAAACTGGGTATTTGGTATACACCAGTAGCAGCAGCAGGTAAAATAAACAGTGAACTCGCCATCATCATTACCAATACAGGAAAAATGAGACGGACAAGGTATTTTGAGTTACTAAATAATTGCTTGAGTAACTGTTGCATGGGATGAATCCTTAAACAGACTTGCAATCAAAATACTACATAATTAGGTCAGTTGTCAGTTGTTAGTTGTTGGTTGGAAATATCTCCCCTGCAACCTACGCTCTGCCCTATTTCCTCAATCATCGGGGGGATATGTGACTTTATTAAGGTAAAATTAAATTTAATAAAAGTAAAAAAATCTTTGTTTTAGAGAAAGATCATGACAACTTCTACCGCCTTTGACTTAGCATCACTAAATCAGCAATTTGAAACCGCAAGTCCTACAGAGATCTTAGCCTGGTCTGTGCAGAATATCCCCACAGGACTGGTACAAACTAGCGCCTTCAACGTAGATGATATTATCTTGACACATATTTTCTATAGCGTACTTCAGCATCCCGTTCCTGTAATTTTCCTGGATACCCTTTATCATTTCCCTCAAACCTTAGAATTGGTTGGTAAAGTCAAAGAAATCTATAACCTAGATTTACAAACTTATAAAACACCAGACGTGGATAGCCGTGAAGCCTTTGCTGCTAAATTCGGTGCAGCCCTCTGGGATACAGATATTGCTAAATTCCACGACATTACCAAAATCGAACCACTTTTACGGGGATTAGATGAACTCAATACTGTAGCTTGGATTACAGGTCGCCGTCGTGATCAGGCCGTTACTCGTGCTACCATGCCCGTATTAGAATTAGATGGTAAAGGCAGATTAAAAATCAACCCTCTAGCTAATTGGACTCGTAAACAAAGCTGGGCTTATGTAGCTGAACATAAAGTAATTTACAATCCTCTTCATGACGAAGGTTATCCTAGCATTGGCGACGAACCCATTACTACTAAAGTAGGTGAAGGTGAAGACGAACGCGCTGGACGTTGGAGAGGAAGCGAAAAAACTGAGTGTGGAATTCACATTTAATCTCTTAGATCCCTGACTTCTTTAAGAAGTCAGGGATCTGAAATTTCTGAACTCTCTGAAATAATGCGAATAAACATCCAATTATGGGACAAAGAAGGATTCCACTCCAAACTGGCAACTTTGATCATGTTTATAATCGCGGAAACAATCGCCAAATAATTTTCTTTGAACGTGAAAACTATATTTATTTTCTTCGACTGATCAGAGAACATCTAATTAAAAATTCAGTAGATATTATTGCATACTGTTTAATGCCTAATCATTATCATCTTCTAGTCTATCTGAGAGATGAAACCCTTTCTGATGCTATGAAATCTCTCTCACTTTCTTACACAAAAGCAATTAATAAACGTTTTAACCGTTCTGGAGTATTATTTCAGGGAAGGTTTCAAAGTATTCATATTTCACAAACTGACTATCTTGTTAACCTCTCTCAGTATATTCATCTCAATCCTGTGAAAGCATCACTGGTGAAGCAACCCGAAGAATGGGAGTTTTCCAGTTATTTAGAATATGCTGGATTAAGAAAAGGAACAATACCCAAGATAGAGTATATCAAAATGCAGATTGAGGAAGAATCAGTTTATCAGCAATTTTTAGCGGATCATAACTTACCTCATAGCAGTGACTTCAAAAAACTGCTACTAGATTTAGAATAGATCGAAGAATAGATCCCCGACTTCTCAAAGAAGTCGGGGATCTAAACCCTTACAACCAATAAACTATGAAAATTCTCCATCTTTCAGATATTCATATTGGTAGCGGTTTTTGCCACGGGCGCGTTAATCCAGCCACAGGTTTAAACACACGACTGGAGGATTTTGTGAAAACATTATCTTTGTGTATTGACCGAGCGATCGCCAATCATGTAGATTTAGTCTTATTTGGTGGTGATGCTTTCCCCAATGCCACACCTGCACCCTATGTTCAAGAAGCCTTTGCTAATCAATTTCGCCGTTTAGTTGATGCAGATATCCCCACAGTCTTATTAGTGGGAAATCATGACCAACATTCCCAGGGTTTGGGAGGTGCGAGTTTAAATATTTATCGGACTTTGGGAGTACCAGGGTTTGTGGTTGGTGATACTTTAACAACTCATCGCATTTCTACCCGCAGCGGAGATGTGCAAATCATTACTCTTCCTTGGTTAACTCGTTCAACTTTGATGACTCGTCAAGAAACTCAAGGTTCTTCTTTAGCTGAAGTAAATCAACTCCTGACAGACCGTTTAGAGGTAGTTATCGAAGGAGAAATTCGCCGTCTTGACCCAGATTTACCCACTGTACTTTTAGCTCATTTAATGGCTGATAATGCCACTTTAGGTGCAGAACGTTTATTAGCAGTCGGGAAAGGTTTTACCTTACCTTTATCTTTATTAACTAGACCATGTTTTGATTATGTGGCTTTAGGTCATGTCCACAAACACCAAAATTTAAATAAATCTAATGACCCACCGGTAATTTATCCTGGAAGTATTGAACGGGTAGATTTTAGTGAAGAGAAGGAAGACAAAGGTTATGTGATGATAGATTTGGAAAAAGGGAAAGCAGATTGGGAATTTTGTCCTTTACCTGTGCGAACTTTTCGGACTATTGAGATAGATTTATCTAAGCAGGATGATCCACAAAAAGCATTATTAAAAGGAATTGCTAAATATGATATTCAAGATAATGTGGTGCGACTTATTTACAAATTGAAATCAGAACAATTGGATTTAATTGATAACTCTTCTCTTCACCAAGCTTTAAGTGTCGCGCACACTTACACTATACAAGCCGAATTAGTGAGTCAGTTAGCAAAACCCCGCATTCCTGAATTAAGCGCGAGTAGCAGTATTGACCCAATGTCAGCTTTAAAAACTTACTTAAATAATCGGGAAGATTTGCAAGAAATAATGCCATCTATGTTGGAAGCAGCACACAATTTATTAGCAGATGATGAGGGGATTTTGCTAGTACCGCAGGGCGGAATTAAAAATTAATAGGAGTCAGAACTTTTCTACCTAACTAGTCTATTTTGCCAACGGGTAATAGCTCGCAAATATGCGATAATGGGAAGCTGATAAACTTCAATAAAAATCCACACAATAATTCCTAAGTGTGATAAAAAAGTTAGCACAGTCCAAATAAATGGAATCCATGAAAGCGGAACATGAGAATGAGGAGGAAAATAATAGGCTGTAATTCCTATTAAGGTAGTCGGTAAAATAATAAAAGCAATTGCGGACAAACCATAACCCCAACCTAATTCCACATTTCCTAATCGTGCTTGGGTCCACCTTAATCCATTCCAATTCCAAACTAAAGGTGGTTCTCTAGAAGGCATTTTAACTTGTTGTAATTCTAAGTTAACTGTAAATATTTCATTGCAAAAATCACAACACATAGTTTCCATCATCAACATTTGCGAAATTTTACCCACGTGACATACTGGACATGGATAATCTTCGTGAAAGTTTAAAGATGTTGATAAAATTGAAGATTTTGCCATAATTAGGGCTTGCTTAATAAACCTAAAACCTTGATAAATAAATCAATGAATTGAGAAGGATAAAATGTGAATAATGTGCAAGGAATAAACTTTGAAACTATTCATTTAGCTATCATTTTCCCAGATTTGAGACTATTCTTATTTCCTTCTAATTCTTCTTCCTGACTCCTGACTCCTTCTAATAAAACAACCTAGTTTATTCATAAAACCAGGTTGAATTTGATATGATGAAAATATTGGAAATTTGACACTCTCAGGTCTAAAGACACTGAGATTCTTTAATCAATGAGCCAACTTACAATTGCTTAAACTGCAATACTGTTAGGTATGACTACGCACTCAACCAAATTAGTTAAGTTTTTACGTTGTTTAGTTATACTTAAATTATGGAACTTTTGAAAGTATATCACACCTACTGTTACTAGTCAACGAGTTAGGCGAATAAATTCGCCCGTGTCGCTTATATCTCAGCACTAAAGTGACTGAGCTTTACGCTTACCGAGTAATCTTGTAATTAGTCTAGAAAACCCATCAAAAGTTCGGAATCGTCAAAGGTATTTGGTGCTATTGGCCGATTTCCGAAGACAGAATAGTTGTCAGCAACTACCAAGGTGCTAGAAGCTATGGGACGAATACCAGACAAGTTAATACTATCAACTACTTGGAATGTGTTTGCACCTATGGGACGAATTCCCATAGAGTTGAAGGTATCAACTACTTGCAATGTCCCGGTGGTAATGGGACGCATTCCAGCAACTATGATTGTTCCTTGAGAAGTTTCTTCAGTATTACTGATATTATCCTGATTATTTTCTGTCATTTTTATTTGTCCTTTGTATTAGATGACACTTGTTCAAACTGAATCTTTGTTTGTTAAGTGAATTTTACAATAATTAAGGAAAGAAGTATTTTTTTCCTATATATTTAGAGTCTAACCTTAAACCAGCATATATCACAGGTTGAATCTGAGATTGATATATTTTTGGGCGTTGCATAATGGCGGTATGAATTTTGTTTCGCGCAAAGTCGCAAAGGAGCAAAGACGCAAAGTTTTAGATTTTGAGTTTTTAGTTTCATACCTCAATATGGCTATCGCCACGCAGGCTATCAGCAACGCCGATTTTTGATGAGGTTAGGATTTTAATTATATCAGCTATGTACATTTATTTTGGTACAGATAAGTTATGTCAAGTTATAAAATTATTTTATCTTTTTGATAAGATAACTATCATAATTGGAACTCGTTCCATTAAAGAATTAAGTAACTTTGCCATTTTGATTGAGGATTTTGACGGGTTTTTTCTGGTATTAATAACCGCCAACTTTTACCTTCTTGTTGAATTTGCAGATAAACTTCAAAGGGTTTTTCAAGTTGTTTAAAACTGCGTTTTGGTAATTTAACCGTAAAATCATAATTTCCCTGTACCCGATAAGCCGGTAAGTTTTCAATGGTGAGGGGTTGTTGTTGAGTAATGGATATCCGCTGAATATTAAATTTTTGGAAGTTTAAATCTAGCTGTTGGTTAAGTTGTTGTTGGGTTTGTTCTAGTTGGAGTGCGATCGCTTTTTGCACTAGTTCCGGTGTTGGTAATAAGGCAATAGTAGTACAAGCTGTGAGGAAAACTATCAAAATTGTTGTAAAAATTAACTTAATCATCTTTAATTTCTTTTTAATGGCTTTGAATATATCCTCATTAACCACCATTGACTGGGGGAATTAACACCACCTCGTCACCATTTTGGAGAATGGTATCTGGTGCAACAAATTGTAAATTCACACCAAAGCGGGTTATTTCTCGCCATTTACTTAATTTTGGGTGTTCAGCAATTAAGCGATCGCACACAGCTTGAACTGGTGTACCATCAGGAAAATCTAACACTAGTTCGGACACATCAAAAGCTTCTTGATAAACAGCAAATAACTTAACGGTGACAGCGATAGATTGGGACATATAATTTTTGTAAATCAACTGATAATTTAATTATTGGGTATTATTGTAAATTTACCTCCCTTAATTTGTAAAAGAATAGATTGACCTTCACGCTCCCTTTCTGGTGTAAACTTAAGAGGATAACCCGATGTTTCATTAGCAGAAAGACTGACATTTTCCAGCCCTCTTAATACTGTACTACGAGATGGATTATTAGATAAAGCTTTAATCAAAGCCTGAGTTGCATCAAAGCTAGTTGCAGTTCGCCAACTAATGCCTCCTCCCCACTGCTGCTCTGCTTTTTTGGCAAAAGGTTGAGCTTGTGATGTTGCTCCAAACCAGGGTACTGCAATGATTAAACCCTCTACATTTTTCCCATCGTTGGTTAAGATATCACCCTTATAAAGACTACCTCCACCTAACATTTTTAATTCTCGTCTTGGTGGATTTTGAGTTCTAAGTGTTTCGTTTATTTTGGTAATTTCTTTCGCAACATTGAGAGCAATCTCAGTGCTTTGTGTATCTGGAAACAACAACGCTGCTTCTGCTTTATCACCATAGACACTTTTAGCAACTTCTTTTTCTGCGTTAAATGTAGAAGCAGTTAAATTAATTAAAGGTTTATGAACTACCTCACCTCCTAATTTTTCAAATTGATTTGTGAATACCTCTCTGAGGCTGTTACTATATGGACTATTTGGATTTGCAAAAATTACTGCTTTTTTCAATTTCAGACTTTTATAAGTATATTCAGCAAGTTTTGTTCCAGGACTTTCATCAGAATAAACTGCTCTGAAGAAAACTGGATTGTTTAGTAAAATGCTAGTGCTAGTGGGGGAAATAACCGCCAATTTAGCTTTTTCATATTCTGGTAATACCGCCTGGGTAGCATCACTAGAATTATGACCAATTACTCCTAGTATTGGAGAATCCTTGATGAGTTCTTGTGCTACTTCTTTAGCGTTTTCTGTGTTGCTATCATTAGCAATCACAATTTCGAGTAATCTGCCATTTAAGCCTCTATTGCTATTGAATTGGTTTTGTGCTTGAGCTACTCCACGTAATATTTCTTGAGCATCAGTTATGTTTTTATCTAATGGTACAACTACTGCTAATGTAAACGGAGAAACTTGTTGACGAGCTAGGGCATTATTATAATAAATTAGCACTTCTGGGTCATTTTGATTGGCTTTAACAGCTTGTTGAAATAGATTAGCAGCTGGTGGATAATCACCTTTTTTAAAGGCTTGAATTCCTTGGTCACGAGGAATATTAGGAGTTTTAGGGAAGAAGGTGCGATCGCCTCGACTAATTCTACCATTGTCTGCCACACAAAAAACACCTAATTCCTTTCTTTCATCTGTTGGACAAGTTCTGAAAAATTGAAGCCCACTTAAACCAAAAACTACGATTCCAGCTACTCCTAGAGATATTATCAGTACGGATATATAATTTTTATTTTTAACTTTAAGATTAGTTTTAGACTTAAGTAATCGAATTTCTTCTAGTTTATGTTGAGATAATATTCTGTGAGGATCAATTTGCAAAACTAATTCACATTGCTCTATTGCTTTAGTCCATTCTCTTTCAAGTATCAATTTATGTACATAATTTTCTCTTGTCTTTAAAAAATCCTCTTTGGTATTTTCTCTATCAATTTCGTAGGCTAGTGTGTAAATTTCTAAAGCTCGTTCAAAATTTTCTTCTTGTGAGTATATTTCAGATAGAGTCAATAAAGGCTGTAAAATAATTTTTTGCCTATTATTGATAGAATAAAATTGGTAAGCTCGGTTGTAAAGTTCAAAGGCTTCATTTATATTTTTGGTCTGCAAATATTCTTGAGCCAGATACATTACAGTTCTAAAATTGTTAGGATTAAGTTTTAAGGCCTGCTCATAAATTCGAAATGCCTGTACATTACCCTGTTTATGCAAAGCATCCGCTACTGTCAAGAGATTATTAACATTTTCTTCCTCAATTTTTTCCAATAAGCTGATCTCATCCTGCAACCGATGTCTTTGAACCAACCAACGACGGACTAATTCTATTTTTACTCTGCGTTCTGTGTTATCTAAGAAACCATATTCAGCCAGTTCATTTGCTACTTTATTTAAGGATTCCATTAATATTCCATAACTTTTTAGTAGTGTTAGTGGACTTTCAGGAACAGGCTCATTTTGCTCAATTGCTATTTTTTGAGCCTTTGCTGCTGCGGAAAGAATAACTTGCTGCTCAGAAGTCAATCCGTCCCAGAACCAGGATAAACCACCTTCCGCTACTTCAATTGCTAGGTTTACAATACTTTCAACATCTTGATTAGTTATAATATTTAAGGAATCATCTATTTCGTTATTTTGATAACGACTACGTGCTAGATTATAAATAGTAAAACAAATGACTTGTGTAAAATATGGATTCCCTGCTGATAGGGTTAGAATTTTTTCTATCGCTTCTTTTTCGTATTGTAAAACTCCCTCAGCAGGTTTAGTAATTAGTCTTTCAGCATTATCTTCATCTAATAAAGCAATTTCTTTATATGGTGCTTGACGCAATAAAGAAAGCAACTTTGGCAATTTTGAAAGGTGTCCTCCTAATACTAGGATAATAAATAATTTTGTATTTCTTTCCAGTAATTGTGTAATATAAGCACAAAAATTTTCAGTATCAGAATTAGATTCAGTATTTGTCTCACTCAAGATATCAAATTCATCCCATAGAAAAACTAATTTTTTATTGCCTATCTGCTTATAAACTTCTGGTAGAAAATCACGGGAGAAAATTTCAATATTGGTTTGTATATTCTCTGCTAAATGGAATAGGAATTCCTGATTTGTGCATAATTCTTCTATAATTCCAATCGCAATTAAACGTAAAATTTCTGAGGTAGATAATTGTTCTGTTTGTTGAAAATCAAAATTAATAAAAACAAATTCATTTATACTAATCTTTTTAGGAATTTGTTTGAGTACAGATGATTTGCCAATCCGTCTTTGACCATACAATAAAATTAATTGTACATTTTGCTGAAGATTGTCCTCAATCACAGAAAACAAACCTTCGCGGCCAAAAAATTTCTCTGTATCTCTAATTGGAGTACCTACTGTGTAAGGATTTGAAGGGAAATTACGCATACATATATAGGCATATCTGTAAATTACTAAACACCAAGTATTGTTGAAATTCCTCCAGCCAAACTTTTAATAGTTCCAAAATTTTCACCTATGAAGTTCATAGCATTTTTAATGTTACTAAACTGTGTATTTAATTGTCCTTTAGTCATTATCAAGAAAATTCTCTCTCTTTCAGCGACTTGTGTTTGACTATTACCGGCAATTTCCCTGATTACCCATTCCTGCATAGAAGAAGCGGTAAAATAATATACTTCTTTTTGCTGTTTTACATTCTTTTCTAATTCTACACTATTAAAAAAAATAATCCCACGTGCTTTTAAGTCTTCTATTTTACTCTTGTATGCTGAATCTGTAAAAATCTTCCCAGCATCATTCACATCGTACCTTCTGTCATCTATTTTTCCTCCTAAATTATATAAAGCAATGAGCATCAAAAGCATTTTCTCTGTATCATCTAAGGAAAACCATATATATTGAAGTATATTTCTAGCATATTTATTGAAATCACTTTCTAATTTGTTAATAAACTCTTTAGTAAGAGTTTGTCCTCCATTCAAATCCTTGAATTGATTATATAAATGATAACAAAGTCTTTGAATAAGCGCGGGATAACCACCAGTAATTTTTTGTATCATCTTCCGTAATTCTTCTTTCTCTTTTAATGAAGTTGGCATTTCATTCCATAAAAGAACCACTTCTGAATCTTCAAATGTTGTAAGGTCTAAACATGGAATACCTAAGTAATCATCCATATTTTCTGGAAGAAATTTATCTAGACTTTTAGAGGCAGTCATAATCATAGACAGACACTCGCCTACATCATCCTTGAAATATTGAAATCCTTTGTGAAATATTAGTATTTCATCTTTATTATCATTTTTCTCAAAAATGCTATCAAATTCATCTAGCAATAAGACTAAAACTTGATTTTGATTGTGAATTATTTCTAGAATGTTTTTAATATCCCTCTTATAACGGTTTTCGCTTGAGTGAGATACAATCAAATGTACTATACAGGGAAACCGAGTAATCTTTATTATCATAAATGAAACCATATTCT
>NZ_LJOQ01000060.1:0-11899 GCF_001672255.1 Anabaena sp. AL09 | reverse complement strand
TCCCATGCTTGGCGTAAGTCAGCTAACGCCTTCTGAGGGATATTTTTATTAACTTCGTAATACCAAATATGCTCAGATTTTACCTCAGCAATTAATCGCTTATGCAAGTCAATAGCTGATGGTAATTTAAGTTTTTCGCCTTCTTTTTGAGTAGCTAAAATATCCTTGATTTGAGCATTTGCCCAGTTATAGGCGTGTCTAGCTACTCCAGAAGCCTTGCGAAAAGCTGTAATCTGTCGGTTATTTGGAATTAGTGCAGTTTTGAATGATAAAAGCATTGATTCGACCTTTCAATGTTGTAGTATAGTTAGTATACCAACTTACAAGGTTAAAGTCAATGCCATTTGAGAAAAATAATAAAATTGGTGCTAAGAAAATCCTCAAAGCTGAGTTAGACGCTCAACCAATTTGTTTTAAAGGTCGGAAAGGACAGAGGGTAAAAATTAAAACCGTCCCTAACTGGCAACAACGGTTAAGGGAATTTGTTGATCAATTAATTGAAGACTTGGACAAACAGTAATATATGGATAGTTATGGGTAGAAATTATCAAACTGTTTCTACCCCCCATTTTAGAATGGAAGTAAGTAATGAGACAAAATTAATTACACAAATATTTGGACTGAAATCCGTAATGGACAAAGGATTGGTAAATAAATAATATGTAATTAATTCTGTCCAGGTACTTATGGAGCAATGAACTACCCCTGGCTAACTTCGTTTGAGCTTACTGAGAATGAGATAATGAGAGCAATCGCCTATTTTCCTTGTTAATATTCCTTGTTAAAAAATAATAAAGGTTATTTATAGATTTGAAATTTAAGATAGCTTATTTAACGTGGTGCAAACAAAACACTTGAATTATTAAGCGTATAATATGGAACTGCAAAACTTCTTGAATACAGAGGAAAAATGGGGTTACGAAGCGATCGCTGAAGATCGGGAATTGTCTCGGCAAGTTCAAGTAAGATTAATTGATTTAAGACTCCTAGAACCACCCGCCGACGGACTATTTGGACCAGTTTCCACAGCCGCGCTGAAAAAGTTCCAAACCTTAACAGAAACAGGAGAAACTGATTTTCTAGGTGCAGTCACAGCCAAAAAATTGATTGAAACTAAAACAGAAGACCTGCCAAAACCTCCTTTAAATCTAGGAACTGATATTGCCAGCAAGATCATTAAATATATGTTGGCTAAAAATTATGAAGTATTCACCAATCCCAAAGAATACAACATTGTTTATGTTTAAGGTATAAATGGAGACTGGACACTCAATAGTGATGCTGCCAACGCCTTTAATGACCGCCGCATTGTGATCGAAATCGTAGATGGTGTCCCCAAAATCGTTGATCATTGGCAAGCAACTACTGAACCAGGTAGTAAATATACTCACAATCCCATGAATCCCAAAGGAGCAGCAAGAATCCAGTTTGGACAATACAAGGCTTGGAGAGTGGGAAGACACGGTACTTCCAATCCCCATGAAGCATTAGTTCAATGCGGAAACATCACTGTTTGTCGAGATTTTAACAAAGATTTCAAACGAACTGGTGATGAATTGGATACAGGTGATTATTTTGCCGTTAATCAACATTGGGGCTATGATTACTCCAGCAATGATATCAAAGGAGCTAGTGCAGGTTGTTTAGTCGGTCGTCTAACGGAAGGACACCGTGAGTTCATGGCTATCGTTAAGCAAGACCGCCGCTATCTTCAGAACAATAGTTACACTTTTTATACTACCATCATTCCCGGGGATGATTTATTACAGTCAACTTAACGCAAAACCTCATATCCAGTGAACAACCTGGTAATGGGTAATGTTCATGATGGCTACTTAATTTAATAGGCGATAAAATCCCCGGTTTCATCCTTTAATTCTGCCAGTGCGATCGC
Source organism: Anabaena sp. AL09 (assembly GCF_001672255.1). Lineage (NCBI taxonomy): Bacteria > Bacillati > Cyanobacteriota > Cyanophyceae > Nostocales > Nostocaceae > Anabaena > Anabaena sp. AL09. The sequence goes on along the minus strand of NZ_LJOQ01000060.1, from coordinate 10,005 downwards.
TCGCGATACTAACATCAAAGCTTTAATTAAAGTTTAAAGGAGTCTGTACAGAGGTTTATATCCAACTTCTGTACAATTCAAGACAAAATTTCCAAAATCTAACTTACTCTAAACCACAGTTGTGAAGATAAAATAAAATTTTTATCCTGGTTTTATATCATAATATTTTTTGTTTTAATTCTTTTTAATAAAAAAATCTTATCATTCATGCCGATTTATTGACATCAACACACATTTTATGATAACGATGTGTGTTTGGGACTCCTAAACAAAATCCTCACATCAATAGTCTATTGTTTGGATTTAGCCACCAAAATGCTGGTAAAATCACTCTCCTCAGTACACTAGCTACCTAGAAACTAATTAATAGCTACTCATTAACCTATCAACCTCTGTCATGGTAATTGGATATCTAAATTGTTTATACAGATACCCAAAATTTTAGCCTGTGCTAAAATCAGCATACCGGCACGACGCAGGTGATAGGAAAAATGCCATGTTTGAGCGCTTCACAGAAAAAGCCATTAAGGTAATCATGCTGGCCCAAGAAGAGGCCCGCCGTTTAGGTCACAACTTTGTCGGAACTGAGCAGATCCTCTTGGGTTTGATTGGTGAAGGCACAGGAGTAGCCGCCAAGGTGCTGAAATCAATGGGAGTTAATCTCAAAGATGCTCGCATTGAAGTTGAAAAAATCATAGGACGGGGTTCAGGCTTTGTAGCCGTGGAAATTCCGTTTACGCCACGGGCAAAACGGGTTTTAGAACTATCCTTGGAAGAAGCACGCCAATTGGGGCATAACTACATTGGTACCGAGCATCTGTTGTTGGGCCTGATCCGCGAAGGGGAAGGTGTCGCAGCCAGAGTGCTAGAAAACCTCGGTGTAGATTTGACCAAGGTGAGAACCCAAGTGATTCGGATGTTGGGAGAAACGGCGGAAGTTACGCCGGGTGGCCCCTCTGGTCGCACTAAAACCCCAACTCTCGATGAGTTTGGATCAAACCTGACCCAAATGGCCATAGATAACAAGCTTGATCCTGTGGTGGGACGCGCCAAGGAAATTGAGCGGGTAATCCAAATTTTGGGTCGCCGGACTAAAAACAATCCCGTGTTGATTGGTGAACCAGGTGTTGGTAAAACCGCCATCGCTGAAGGTTTAGCTTCACGCATCGCCAGTAAGGATATCCCCGATATCTTGGAAGATAAGCGTGTGGTGACACTCGATATTGGTTTGCTAGTAGCGGGAACTAAATATCGCGGTGAATTTGAAGAACGTCTCAAAAAAATTATGGATGAAATCCGCTCTGCGGGTAATGTCATCCTGGTCATTGACGAAGTTCACACCTTAATTGGTGCAGGTGCAGCCGAAGGGGCGATTGATGCGGCAAATATCCTCAAGCCAGCTTTGGCCCGGGGTGAATTGCAATGTATCGGTGCGACTACTTTGGATGAATACCGTAAACACATTGAACGGGATGCAGCGTTGGAAAGACGCTTCCAGCCTGTAATGGTGGGTGAACCTTCTGTTGATGAAACAATAGAAATTTTATATGGTTTGCGCGATCGCTATGAAGCACACCACAAGCTGAAGATATCCGATGAAGCATTGGTGGCGGCGGCGAAATTGTCTGATCGTTATATTAGCGATCGCTTTTTGCCAGATAAAGCCATTGACTTGATGGATGAAGCGGGTTCACGGGTACGCTTGATTAACTCCCAACTGCCTCCAGCAGCCAAGGAATTAGACAAGGAACTACGGCAGATCTTAAAAGAAAAAGATGATGCAGTCCGTTCCCAGGACTTTGATCGAGCAGGAGAACTGCGTGATCGGGAAATGGAAATCAAAGCCGAAATCCGCACTATTGCTCAAACTAAGAGTAATGGCGCTAGTGGTGACGGTGTTGAACCTGTAGTTACAGAAGAAGACATTGCTCACATTGTCGCTTCCTGGACAGGTGTACCGGTGAACAAACTCACCGAGTCTGAGTCCGAGAAGTTGCTGCACATGGAGGATACCTTACACCAGCGCCTGATTGGTCAGGAAGACGCTGTGAAGGCTGTTTCCCGCGCTATTCGTCGCGCTCGTGTTGGGTTGAAGAATCCCAATCGGCCGATTGCTAGTTTTGTCTTCTCTGGTCCGACTGGGGTAGGTAAAACCGAATTAGCGAAATCCTTGGCTTCCTACTTCTTCGGTGCGGAAGAAGCCATGATTCGCTTGGATATGTCCGAATACATGGAGCGTCACACCGTCAGTAAATTGATCGGTTCACCTCCTGGTTATGTCGGTTACAACGAAGGTGGTCAGTTAACAGAAGCTGTCCGTCGTCGTCCTTACACTGTGGTGCTATTCGACGAAATCGAAAAAGCACACCCCGATGTGTTCAATATGCTTTTGCAAATTTTGGAAGATGGGCGTTTAACTGACGCAAAAGGTCGCACGGTGGACTTTAAGAACACTTTGCTGATTTTGACTTCCAACATTGGTTCTAAGGTGATTGAAAAGGGTGGTAGCGGTATCGGCTTTGAGTTCTCTGAAGATGCGACTGAGACGCAATACAACAGAATTCGCTCTTTGGTGAATGAGGAACTGAAGAATTACTTCCGTCCTGAGTTCCTGAACCGGTTAGATGAAATTATCGTCTTCCGTCAGTTGAACAAGTTGGAAGTTACCCAAATTGCCGAAATCATGCTGAAGGAAGTGTTTGGTCGCTTGACGGAAAAAGGCATTGTCTTAGAAGTCACAGACCGCTTCAAGGATCGCTTGATAACTGAGGGTTACAGTCCTAGCTACGGTGCAAGGCCATTACGTCGAGCAATTATGCGCTTACTGGAAGATAGTTTGGCGGAAGAAATTCTGTCTGGACGCATCAAAGATGGCGATACTGCTCTTGTTGACGTTGATGAAAATGGCATTGTGCAAGTTAGTTCTCAACAAACACGGGAGTTGTTACCCCAAGGTGTTGAGTCTTAGTTAGGTTTTTGTAATTGTTAATTGAACGGTGGAGGATTTCGGTTCTCTACCGTTTTTTTTGTTTCGCGCAAAGACGCTAAGGAGCAAAGGCGCAAAGAGGAGAAAGGGAAAAAATAAAAGTTGAAATAAACTGAGTAATGATATAGTCTGACATTTGTATAATAAATTTTCGCGTTTTCAGATCAAGATTTATAATATAGATGTACTATACTGCCACTCAAGGATAATTATGCCTATCCAGTTTCGGTTTCACCCAGAAAAAGCTGTAGAAGCCGCAGCTATACTTATGAAGCTGCATGGTAAGCCTATCAAATATTTAGGTTTGCTAAAAATGCTCTATATAGCTGATCGTATTGCATTAGAAAGAATAGAACAGCCAATTACAGGTGATCACTATGTATCAATGAAATATGGTCCTGTTCTTAGTGGTGTTTATGATCTAATTAAAGGTAAACCTGTTGATGATGCTCTACCTCTGTGGTCTGAGTACATTTCTCCTGGTGATAAGAACTTTGTTTACTTAGTCAAAGATCCAGGAAATGATGAACTATGCGAAGAAGAAGAGGAGATTCTTCAAGAGGTATATAAAACCTTTGGACATCTTGATCCATTTCAGGTTGCTGAATGGACTCATGATTTACCAGAGTGGAAAGATCCTCATGGTTCTGCTATTCCCATTTCAGTAGAAGATATTCTGAAAAATGTTGGTAAAAGTCAGGAAGAAATTGAGGAAATTAGACAAATAGCACTGAGGGAAGCATATTTAGATGAGGTGCTAAGTGTCTAGTATTTCTATAAACATAGGAGATGTATTTCTGATTGATACACCTCCTAATGGACAACATTTTTACGTCGCAATTGCAAAAACTTCTGATAATAAATATTTATTTGTTAATTTAACAGACAAGAAAAATAACTCTGAAACTACTTGTATCTTAGCACCAGATCCAAGTCTACCAAGTTTTATAAAAAAAGAATCAGTTATAACTTACTATTTTGCTCGTGAAATGGATGGAAATGATCTTGCTATTTGTATAACTTCTGGTAGTCCTATACCCAAAGATTGTTTTTCTGCTGATATTGTATCACAAATTCAACAGGGAGGATTAATTTCTAAGAAGTTGAAGAATAAATATAAAACTGCATTGAAGAATTTTTTAGGAATTGATTAAATTAAACTTAGTAATGGGAAAGGTTTACTTGAAAATCAAGAATAATTGGTAATTGATAAAAATGAGGTAAGGTGAATTATGAGTAATACAAAATCTGTGCGTCGTCGTCAACAAGGTAGAATTTTTCCAGAATTTACAATACCACCAGAAGAATTAGCAAAAAGGGAAGTGGAAAGAAATGCGCGAGGAGAAAAAGCGCGTGTTGTTTTTAATCGAGTTCGTCCTGAATTGATAAATGATCATTACAATTGGTTTATGGTAATTGAACCCAATAGTGCTGATTATTTTATTGATGTTGATGATAGTATTGCTGAAAAAAAAGCGCGGGAAAAATATCCTACAGGTTGGTTAGTGACTTTTAGAATTAATGAAACAGGTGCTTGCGGACGGATATGATTTTAGGTAATTTTGGTGAAGTTGGGGAGTTAATGTTTGAGATAGAGATTATTTCTGCTGATGAAGATAACTATCCTATTGAAGTTTTATTAGATACAGGTTTTACTAATGGTTGGTTAGCACTTGATATACAAGATGCTGAAATTCTAGGATGGCCTTTAATTGAACGTAACAGCACTATGCGGATGGCGCGGGGTGAGGCTTTTTTTGATATCTATGAAGGGAAGGTAAAATTAGATGGACAGGAGTATATTATTCCTGTTTTAGCTGCGGAAGGTATTTCTGAACCTTTGCTGGGTTTACAGTGGTTGACAATATTACCATTAACTGTTAATTTTCCTGAAGGAATATTGACATTGGGGTGAAAATAAAAAATATTTCGCTTTTGATTGAAAAAAGAAAAAATATTTATCCAGTTACATTGCTTGAACTATCATACCATCTGTAGTTTTGCTTAAATCGTTTTCAAGACCACGAGGATTTTTAATTCTTCTTTCTGGATCATAAACAAAACAAATGAGATTTTTACAATCAGGATGTGATTTATAACAAGTAATGTCTACAATTAATTGATCTCTAATTTCTTTATTAGTAAGCTTTTCGCGTGTCTTTTTAAGTTCAATAACAGTTTGTTCCTGCTTTAAAAGAAAATCAACTCTTGAAGCCCCACCAGCATAACTTGGAGTCCATTCTTCATCTCTAATATCGTCAAAATATAAAGTTAGTAAAGCATGAAATAAATCCTGGACATCATACTCATCATTAATTGCTATGGTATTTCTGCTACCGTGTCTAGTTTTTAGTTGTCTGGCAACTAAATCGAATCTATTGCAAAGAAGTTCAATCTTATTTAAATCAGGAATAGTAGGTTGATTTGTGTTCTTTTCTTCCCAATGATCTTGTATTTCCTTTATCATTGATTGCAAAATTGCACGAGATTTTTGTAGCCCATCTGGACATATACCATTAGTACGATTATTATAACCACCTTCACGAGCATAGGTTGCTGTGAAATTAATTTCCTTAAAATATATTAAATATTCGTTATTGTTACCAAATATACGTTTAATAGCAATTTCTGTGTCTATCTTCCACTGATGAAAATCAGGACTAAAAAACACAGATGTAAAGTTATCAATAGTTTTAAGTTGAACTGTGAGATTTTCAATTGCATCTTCTTTTTTCATTGTTTTCAACCCTGATTTACAACATAGCTGCATTGTAACATCTGTGATCACTAATGCGAAAGGTGTCGTTTAGTAAAGCTTACCGAAGCGATCGCTCCTGGTTAATGGTGGGGGAAGTGCGATCTCATCTGTGAAAATTACCTGATTACTCCCTAGAAATATGATTTAACTCCCCAGGTAAAATTACTGGAATTTCTGAACCTAAAAATCCAGACACATCACGACTTACAATCACATCTACCATTGATTTCATAGCACAAGCATACTGCACAGCATCCTCAAAATCTTGAAAATTTAAAGCTACTGCTGTTTCTAAAATATTTTTATCAACTGTGCAAATGTGTAAATCTGTGAGAATTTGAGAAATTGCATCTTGAGCAACTTTTACACCTGCTGCTTTACGAATAATATAATAAATATTAGTAATTGTAGTAGCAGCAATAAACCCTATAATCTCACCTGCATCAATTTTTGCAAATAGCTTGACTGCATCTTCTACAAAAGGTTCTCGTTCCAGCAAAAAATCTAGGACGACATTCGTATCAATAAAAACTCGCATCATTGGTATTTTTCAGTTAGATAAGTGACATACTCTCCATTAATATTCTCATCACTTGAGATATTTACACCTTTAGCAATACCACGCAATCGAGATAAATTACCCTGCTTTGATGGTGATATAGTTTCTTGTTGTATTGATTCTAATACAGTTTGTACTAATTGCCAGCGATCGCTCATTGGTAATTGTAATACTTGTTTTTGCAATTCTTGTAATGTCATGAGAAGATATCAAAAATTATTCATTTTCATTATATATCAATTTAACTATATTATTATATTAGGCACGGGTGATCAACTAAATATTGTCACCACCACAGCAGATGCAAAAGCTGTGAGAGCCGCTTCTGCTCAAGGTGTAGATTTTCATGTATATATTCATCCACCTTTTCCTTTAACTGGTAATTAATCATGCAAATCACTATTTCACCACATCTACAAAGTACATATAAATTAATTCAAAATGCTTTCCCCAAGGGAATAGAATCACAATCTTATTTACCGCTTTTATCATTACTCAGTGAGGAAATGTCAGATAGGAATTTAGCTATAATCAAAGATGGAACTGAATCAATTGCATAATTTTTGCAGCGCCTTAGTAATGGAAAAAGATTAATTGAAAGTGAAGAATAATTAATAATTTACAAAAATAAGGTAGGGAAAATAATGACTAATACAAAACCTGTACTTCGTCGTCAACAAGGTAGAATTTTTCCAGAATTTACAATACCACCGGAAGAATTAGCTAAACGGGAAACTGAAAGAAATGCGCGTGGAGAAAAAGCGCGTGTTGTTTTTAATCGAGTTCGTCCTGAATTAATAAATGATCATTACAATTGGTTGGTTAGCACTTGATATACAAGATGCTGAAATACTAGGATGGCCTTTAATTGAACGTAACAGCACTATGCGGATGGCAAGAGGTGAGGCTTTTTTGATATATATGAAGGGAATGTGAAATTAGATGGACAGGAGTATATTATTCCTGTTTTAGCTGCGGAAGGTATTTCTGAACCTTTACTTGGTTTGCAGTGGTTGAAAATATTGCCATTATCTGTTAATTTTTCAGAAGGAATATTGACACTGGGTTAATATTAAGTTTATTAACTACAAATTTCCTAATTTAAGCCGTGAAGAAATGAAAATGAATAAGTTTGTATAGGACGAGGTATTTTCAGTTATGATTTTTAGTGATGTAATTGAAGCAATTAAAGGTTTTTCAATTGAAGAAAAGTTACAAATTCAATTGTTGTTGCAGCAATACTTAACAGAAGAAGAAAATAGTGAACTCAATTTTTCTGAAAATATTGATGAATTGAAACAACAATTTATCAGCCGTCGTGAACTTATAAAGTTACCTATAGAGGAACGACAAAAGATTTTAGCAGCACAATCTGATTTAATGTTAGAGCATTATCAGCAAGATAAAGAATGGCAAGAATTACAAATGGGAGACTTAATTGATTACTAATTCTTCTATTCCTAACCGGGGTGATATCTGGCTGACTAATTTTGATCCAACTGTGGGAGCAGAAATTAAAAAAGTAAGACCTGCTATAATTGTCAGTTCTGATGGTGTTGGTAAGTTACCAATTAAATTAATTGCACCAATTACAGATTGGAAGGAATATTATGCTGAAAATATTTGGCACGTTAAGATTGAGGCAAATAACCAGAATAGTTTATCAAAAGATTCTGCTGTAGATATTTTACAATTGCGCGGCGTGGATGTACAAAGATTAATTCGTAAAATTGGAGAATGTTCGAGTGAAATAATGGAAGAAATCGCTGCGGCTATTGCGGTGGTGGTTGAGTATAATGAATAGTATGTATGATGCTGGAATGATAAAGATTGTGGTAAAAATAAAAAAAATTCGCTTTTGATTAAAAAAACGAAAAAATATTTATATGATTTTATTCAATTTATACAATCTTGAACTATCATACCATCTGTAGTTTTGCTTAAATCGTTTTCAAGACCACGAGGATTTTTAATTCTTCTTTCTGGATCATAAACAAAACAGATGAGAGTTTTACAATCAGGATGTGATTTATAACGAGCAATGTCTATAATTAATTGTTCTCCAACTTTTTTAGCAGTAAGATTTTCACTTGTCTTTTTAAGTTCAATAATAGTTTGTTCCTGCTTTAAAAGAAAGTCAACTCTTGAAGATCCACCGGCATAACTTGGAGTCGGTTCCTCATCTTTGATATCATCAAAATATAAAGTTAGTAAAGCATGAAATAAATCCTGAACATCATACTCATCAATAATTTCTATTGTACTTCTGTTACTATGTCTGTTTTTTATTTGTCTTGCAAATAAATCAAATTTATTGCAAAGAATTTTAATTTTATCTAAAGTGAGAATAATAGGTTGTTGATTGATGTTGTTTTCGTCCCAATAATCTTCTATTTCCTTGATCATTGATTCTAAAATTGGGCATCCTTTTTCTAAGCCTTGCTTTAATTGTCGTTCATATTCTTGTTGAGTAGTCAAGGAATTAGGAGCAGATATACTATAAAAAATATGGTTCTACCGCTCCCTTTATGAAAGGATAAGCAAATCAAAAGAGGTAGATAGACGAATTTCTGTCGAGAAAACAATATGAAACTTTCAGTAGAACAAATCCTCAATTTACAAGAGATGAAAGTCTTAAATTCCGACGAAATAGAAGGATTAGGATTAGTTATAGAAATTCAGAGAGATTCAGAATGTGCAAGGTGTCCAAGATGCGAGGTATTGAGCTATAGTAAACACCAAAACCATTGGCGAATGGTGAAAGATTTACCCTGGGGAAAAAACGAAGTATTATTAAGAATAAATCGGCGACAGTTTAGGTGTAAAAAATGTGGTCAAGTATTTAGTGAAGAATTAGAATTTATAGGTCAACAAAGAGGATATACAAAAAGATTAGCAAAAAAGATAGTTTCCGAAGTAATAGAAAGTAATGTGAATAGTGTAGCGAGAAGAAATGACATGACCTCCGAAGAGATAGCAACGATGTTATCAGATGAAATATCAAATATATTAGAGACAGATTTAAGTCAAGTAAAAAGAATAGGAATAGATGAAATTAGTTTAGTGAAAGGAAAAGGAAAATATGTAGGAGTCATCGTAGACTTAGATACTAATAGACCGATTAAACTCGTTGAATCAAGAAATCAATTAGAAATGCGAGAAGCGTTGCTAGAACTAGGATATAATATATTAAATCAAATAGTAGAAGTCAGTATAGACCTATGGAAACCATACAAAAGTTTAGTCTTACAATTGATGCCAAATGTTGATGTAACAGCGGATAGATTTCATGTAATGAAACAAGTCAATGAGGAATTAGATGCCGCACGTAAATCAGAAAAGAACGCTGCTAAACAGCTAACAGATGAAGAAAATAAAAATGAAATATTGGCAGGAATAAATAAGAGTAAATATGCTTTGTTAAAAAATGAAGATAATTTAACCATCAAACAAAAAGAGAAATTAGAAATGGTTCAAAAAGTCTCTCCAAATCTAGAGAAAATGCACCTGCTTAAAGAAGAATTTAGAGATATATTTGACCACGCAGAATCTTGGGGAGATGGAGTAATTAAACTATTAGATTGGATGTATGATGCTGTTGCATACTTCCCTAAAAGTATAGGAACTATTAGTAGATGGTTTGGAGAAGTAGCAGGCTATTTTGACCAGAAGACATCTAATGGTGCTGTTGAAGGAATTAAT